>JAGAEA010000014.1 GCA_017613355.1 Clostridia bacterium | reverse complement strand
GTCAGCACGCGCATCGCAACTTGCAATTCCTCTTCCGCGGGGAATGTGGGAGCAATGCGGATGTTGCTGTCGTCCGGGTCTTTCGAGTAAGGATAAGTAGCGCCTACCGACGTCAGTTTGACGCCGATCTCCGAGCAAAGCCGATAAGTACGCTTCGCACAGCCGTTCATCACGTAAAGGCTCACGAAGTAGCCGCCCTTCGGGTCAGTCCAACGCGCGACACCCGTGTCGCCGAGGTCTTTTTCAAGCGTGTTCAGCACGATCCCGAATTTCGGGCGGATCAGGTTTGCGAGCATCTGCATATGCAAGCGGATATTCTCGGCGCTTCCGTCGAAATAGCGGACATGGCGCAGTTGATTGATCTTGTCAAATCCGATCGTCTGCGCGCCGATGATGGGCATGATCTGCGCAAGGTTTTCGCTCGACGCCGCCATGATCGCAACGCCGGAGCCCGGGAAGGTGATTTTGGAAGTGGACGCAAAGTAGAACACGCGGTTCTCGTTCCCTGCTTCGCGGCACGCCGCGAAAATGTCGGCAAGCGGTTCGGAACAATTCGGGTAGAGGTCGTGAACCGCGTAGGCGTTGTCCCAGAAAATGCGGAAATCGCGGGCGGCGGTTTTCATGTTTCCGAAGCGGCGCACCGTTTCTTCCGAGTAGGTAATTCCGTCGGGATTGGAGTATTTCGGACAGCACCAAATGCCTTTGATCTGCGGGTCGGATGAAGCGAGGCGCTCCACCTCGTCCATGTCGGGCCCCGTGGGCGTCATGGCAACGGGGATCATTTCGATCCCGAGAGACTCGCAGATCCCGAAATGACGGTCATAGCCCGGAGCGGGACAAAGGAATTTGATCACGGGTTCGCGGCACCACGGACGCTCGCTGTCGCAAACGCCGTAGAGCATGGCGCGGGCAACGGTATCATACATCAGGTTGAGCGAGGAGTTTCCGCCGATAAAAAGGTTTTCTTCCCGCAAACCGAGCAGTTCGGCAAACAGTCGCTTCGCTTCGGGAATGCCGTCGAGCACACCGTAGTTGCGGCAGTCGAACCCGCCTTCCGAGCGGCAGTCGCTGGACGACACGATGCAATTGAGCATTCCGCGCAGCATATCCAGCTGTTTTGCACCCGGTTTCCCGCGCGAGAGGTCAAGCGAAAGCCCCTGCTCCGCGTATTTCCGATATTGTTTTTGCAGGCTTGCATGCTCCGCTTGTAAAGCCGTGCGATCCATGGATAAAAAGTTCATTCCGTTCCTTGCCTTCACACTGAAATTCTTTGATCGGACCGATAACAGCCTATGTGCCGCCGAACAGTTCCGACACCGTAAAAACACGTCGACGCACCCGATCGGATGCGTCGGCGCGAACGATAGGATGATTATAGCATATTTTTTCACAAAATGCAATAGATTTTGCAAAAAATATTTTAAAAAATTGCAAAATAATTTACTTTTCCGAGCTTTTCCAAAAATCGGCGGCAATATTTGCAAGTTCGGCGGCATTTGTTGCATATCGGATGCAATTCCAATGTTCGGGGATCAACATTTGGTATCGCGGCTCCTGCCAGCGGTCGTCCGCAAGCACGATCACGCCGCGGTCGGTCTCGCTCCGAATAACTCTTCCCGCCGCCTGCAAAACGCGGTTCATCCCGGGATAGGTATAGGCGTAGTCATATCCGCGCTCGCGTGTGGCTTCGTAATAATCGCGCAAAAGGTTTCGTTCGTCGGAAAGTCCCGGGAGTCCCACGCCGACAACCACAGCGCCGATCAAACGCCCGCCCGGAAGGTCGACGCCTTCGGAGAAAGACCCGCCCAACACGCAAAAACCGACGCGCAGTTTTCCATCGTCGCGGAAAGCGTCGAGGAACGCCTCGCGCTGTTCCGCCGACATTCCCCTGCTCTGAACCACTACGGGGACTTTCGCATACTTTGCAGAAAACGCCTTTTGCACTTTTTCCATGTAATCGTAGGACGGGAAATAGACGATATAATTTCCCGCCTTTGCGGAAACCGTTGCCGCGATGATCGAAGCAAGCCGCTTGACCGACCCTTCGCGATCCTCATATCGGGTGTTGACGGGCACCGCCGCAACACAGAGATTTTCGGGATCGTAGGGCGACGGTAGCGCGACTTTCACGGCTTCCTTCCCGCCGCCGAGAATGTCGGCAAAATAGTCGAGCGGGGTCAGCGTTGCCGAGAAAAGAACGGCTGACTTTGCCAGGGAAAGCTTTTCCGAAAGAATTTCGGAAGGATCGAGACAGATCAGGCGAACGGTAACGTCTCCGTCACGAACGGTAACGAACGTCAAGAAACGGTCGTCAAAGAACTTCAAAACCGTTTCAAAGCGACGCAAAGCGGAAATAAAGCAAATCAACTCGGTTTCGGTATCTTCTCCCGCGTGGGCGCGTAGCCAAATCTCGGCACACTCGCGGCAGGCGGAGACCGCCCCGTCGAGGTGCGGGAGTGCGGAACGGTTGAAATAGTACCCCTGCTCCGTTCCGTCCTCGGTTTTGGTGAGTGTGTCGCGGCAAAGCGATTTCATCCCGCGCAAAAGCCCGATCAAATCGGCAAACGGCGACAATTCGTCGCCCGCCGAGGGATGCGCGGCGAGAAGCGCGCGGATAAGCGTCTCCACGGGCAGAACCGAAAGCTCCGCGGAATACATGGCGCAGGCGCGATCACCGAGGTTGTGCGCCTCGTCGATCAGAAAGACGAACCGACCCGAAACGCGGGCATCCGCTTCAAAGTAGCGGCGCAGATAGACCATCGGATCGAACACATAGTTATAGTCGCAAATCACGATGTCGCAGAATTCCGAAAGTTCGAGTTGAAATTCGTAGGGACAAATTCCGTAACGTTCCGCAACTTCCGCGACCGTCGCGCGCGGATAACCGCTTTGTTTGGCGATCAGGTCACAAATCGCCGGAGCACAGCGGTCATAGAAATCTCGGGCGCGGGGGCAGTCTTTCGGGTTGCAGTGGCGTGAGATGCCCGCGGGGTCGGATTTCGCCGCTTCGTTGGCGCAAAGCTGTTCCCGTGAGGAAAGAACGATCGTTCGCAAATGCGAACCGGCGCGAAAAATGTCGGCGGCGGCGCGGTATGCCTCGCGAGCCGTCGCGGTTTTGGCGGTCAGATAAAAAATTCTGTCGCATTTCCCTTCGCCGAGTGCGCGGACGGCGGGATAGAGCGCCGAAACCGTTTTTCCAACGCCCGTGGGCGCCTGCATGAAAAGCCGTTTTCCCCGACGGATGTCGCGGTAGCATTCGCGGAGCATAATGTCCTGCGCTTCGCGCACCGAGCCGTAAGGAAACCGCCCCTTCCCGACCGACGGGAGCAACACGCGCTCCCGCTCCTCGCAGATCGCGGCGCGGTATTCGATGCGGGAGAGCAGAGAAAGACAGAATTGTTCCAATTCGGCTTCGGAGAAGAGCGCTTCAAACACTTTTGTTTTTTCGTCGTCGAGGCTGAAAAGCGTATAGCGCACCCGAACCGAGGAAAGCCCCTGTTCCCGCAGGAAAAGCCAAGCCGTCAGGTTTGCCTGCGCCTTGTGGTAAGCATTCGGTTCGGAAAAGCCGCGACCCGTGACCGATTTGATCTCTTCCACCGTCGGCGGATCGCCGCAAAGCACCGCGTCTACCCTGCCGTTGATTTCGTAAACTCGCCCGTGATGTTCGATTCGGGAAGAAACCGAAACTTCGGCGCGATCTCCTTCGCCGAGCGCTTTCTGCAAACGTTTGTGAACGTCCTTTCCCTGTTCCGCGCGGGAGAGCGAACGGTGTCCCGCGCGCAAATCGAGATCGCCCGAAAGAAGCGCGAAGTCGCAGACCTCCCGCACGGAAAGCAAAAATATGCCGTCCTCCGAACGGTAATGCACAGGGAACACCTCCTTTGCGAAAAATCGAAAAGAAACCAAAGCGATCGAGCGGGAAATTACCATTATTTTGGGGGTTCCATTTTTCCCGAAACCGACTATAATGGGAATATAGGAGCCGTTTCACAAAAAGGAAAGGGGAACCGCCGTGGAACTGATACGCATTAACGACCGAAAGCTGAAAATCATGCTGACGGCAACCGATATGTCGCACGTTGAAATGGACGCCGAGCGACTGGGCGAGGACTCGGAGCAAATGCGCCGTTCCTTTCGGCTCCTGATGCGGGAAGTCCGACGAAAGATCGCGTTCGATCTCGACGACCGACGGGTTTCCGTGCAGTATTTTCCTTCCCGCGAAGGGGGATGCGAAATGTTTGTCAGCAGTCTGCCGCAGAACGAGGATAAAAAACGATCCCTTGCCGCCATTCCCGCCGTCGGACTTCCGGCAAAACCGCAGAAAGCGCAAAGTTTCCGGCGCGAATCCGCATACCGCATGAAAGAAATGGGAGACCTTCTCCGCGCCTGCGAACGGTTGAAATCTTCGCGTTTTCGAGGAGAAAGCCGCGCTTATCGGGATCGGCGGGGCGGGTATTTGCTGTTGATCGGGTTTGTTTCCCCATCCCCGATCCGGGTTCCCGAGGAAGTCGCCTTCCTTTCGGAATACGGCGAGCTCTGTAACCTGACGCAGGTCAAAATATACATCCGCGAGCACGCCTCGTTGATCTCCGAACGCGCCGTGGAAGAACTTGCCTCGCTGGCTTGAACCGCCGCATATTCGGATGCTTTTATCTTACCACATCCCGTGCGAAATGTCAAGCGCCGCGCGGGATTTTATCGGAAGCGTGCCGCCGTGTCCGAGGTCAGCAAATTGGAAACGGTGTAAACGACCAGAACGCAATCCGCATTGTATGCTTCGGCGGTGGCGGTCAGGTCGGTATAGTCTTTCCGAGCGGACGAAAGATTGAGCAGAACGAGATCGAAATGGCGCGCGAGAAAAGGGGCGAGACTGTTCGCAAAGCTATCCTTGAAAATGACCATTCGCGGGCGTTTTTCACCCGTTTTTTCCACGGTAACGACGTCGTGCGTGCCGTCGAGAAACAACTCGTAGCCGATCGGATCACCCTCGGGAGGAAAGGTATAGAAACCGCCCGCCGGCTTTCCGTCGGCAAAAACGGTATAGTCCCCGTCGTCGGGAAACGTCCAAACGTCGATTTTGTCGGGCTTGACCCATTTCATGCCGCCCGCCGCCCCAAAAGTTCCGCGGAAACGTTCGGTAACCGTCACGGGTGTGAACGCGGAAATCGGGATGATCTCGCGCTCCATTCCGAACGATCGCATCGCTTCGCAATAGCCGTAATAGGCGCCGAGCGTCGTCCAGTGATGATCGGTGCGATAAACGACCGCTTCCCCCGCTTCGTACCGTTCGCGCAGAACCGCCGATATGTTCGGAGAAACGACGTCGGCAACAAACATTTCCCGCAAAAGCGCGGACGGATCGACGGAAGGATAGCCGAACGACGAAGCCGCAACGTCAATACTCCTGCCCGTAAACAAAAAGACCGTCGGAACACGGGCGTTCGCGGCGGCTCGGTTGACTCCTTCGGCAATCGCCCGCAGGTGTTCCTTGTTCAAACGGTCGGCGTCGGGGACAATCCCCTTTTCTTTCATCATATCAAAACGAACCCGCGCAAGCTGCCCCGCTCTGCCGAGCAAGATCCCGTTGTTTTCACCCTTCCCTTCAAGAATTTCGGCGGCGCCCTTCAACCCCACAAACATCTCGCGGAACGGAAATTGGTCGGCATACCAGTCGTCAACTTCCTTGCCGAACCGCCCCGAAAGAACGGAGGAGACCGAAACGGACGGTTTCGTTTGGAGCGCGCGCTTTTCGGAAAGGGAGAACGAACTTTGCGGAAACAAGAAAAACAGGAGTGCGAAGCACAAAAGAAACGCACAAAAAAGAATGGCTGTGATTCGTTCGGAACGCATGAGGAGTCTCCTTTCAAAAATGGAAATATTCAAACGGAGTGAACGCCTTGTCGGCGAGATAGGCAGTCGCGAACAAGAGGGATAGCGCGCAAAGAACGGGACGTACCCGAGTCAAACCGCCGCACCGCTCCGAAAGGCGCGTCAAAAGCCGCTTCGGAAGCGGTGTGCATCCAACGGCGGCGACCGCGAGAAGCGGGAGCAGAACACGCAGACGATAAAGATCAAGCACGTCGGAGAACCGACAGTCCACCCCGACCAGATAGCCGAACGTGCGCCCGACCGTCGGCAAATCGGTTTCCGAAAAGAGCAGAAAGCCGAGGAAAACGACAAGCAGCGTGACTGCGCGGCGCAGGGGGAGCGGAACGCGCTCCAAACGCTCCACCCCGATAACAAACCGTTCAACCGAAAGCAGCAGCAGAAACCACATGCCCCAAAGCAAAAAATTCCAGTCGGCACCGTGCCAAAGCCCCGTCAAAAGCCAGACAACGGCGAGATTGCGGAATTGTTTTCCCTTTCCCGCGCGGTTCCCGCCGAGCGGGATATAGACGTATTCGCGGAACCAGGTTGACAGTGTGATGTGCCAACGGCGCCAGAAATCGGTCACGCTCCCCGCCGTATAAGGATAGTTGAAATTTTCGGGAAAGCGAAACCCGAACATCCGCCCCAGTCCGATCGCCATGTCCGAATAACCCGAAAAATCGAAATAGAGATGGAGACTGTAAAAAATCACCGACGCCCACGCACCGAGAGCGCTCGGAGAAAGCGTCAGCGCGTCGCGAAAATAGATCCATCCGCTCGCCAAGGGATCGCCGAGCAACACCTTTTTCGCAAGTCCAGCACAGAAGCGTTCCACTCCTTGGGAAAAGTCGGATACCGTCACCGACCGCTCCCGCAGTTGACCGTCCACTTCGCGATAGCGGACGATCGGACCCGCGATCAGTTGCGGGAAGAGAGACACGTATGTCCCGAACGCGGCGTAATTGCGTTGGAGAGAGGCGTCCCCGCGCCAGAGGTCGATCGTGTAGGACATGATCTGAAAGGTGTAAAAGGAGATCCCGACCGGCAAAGAGAGACCGAAAACGGGAATGTTCCAAAACGGCAGGCGGGAGAGCGTTCGGGCGCCGAAATCGTAGTACTTGAAAAAGAACAGCGAGGAAAGGCTGATCGCGAGCGAAAGGAACATCCATCGTTTTGCCGCGGCCGGCTTTTCCAAGCGGTATTTTGCAATGGGAAAACCAAGCGCGTATGCCGCCGTGAAAGAACCGATCATCAAAAGGATGAATTTCGGTTCGCCCCAACCGTAGAACAACAAACTGAAAATCAGCAAAACGCCGTTTCGCCAACGCTTGGGGCAAAGGAAATAGACGAGCAGAACAGCGGGAAGAAACGCATAGAGAAAGACCAACGATGAAAAAATCATTTCCCGCCCTCGCTTTGCACGCACTTCCACAACAGTATTTTCCGTTTTTATTTTTTCATGCAATCAAAACCGCGACCGTCCACGTCGGACGGTCGCGGTTTTGACAATTCTTTTTCAATATTTTATCGGATCGGCTCAAAATCGGCGGCGCCGTGCTTGCAAAGCGGGCAAACAAAGTCCTCGGGGAGTTCTTCGCCCTCGTAAACGTAACCGCACACCTTGCAAACGTAGCCCTTCTTCCCTTCGGTTTCGGGCTTGGGCTTGACGTTGCTCTGATAGCAGGAATAAGTCATCGTCTCGCGGTCGTTGATCACGCGCGCTTCCGTGATCTTGCAAATGAACATTCCGTGCGTGTCGAGATCGACGTACTGTTCCACTTCGAGCGACATGACCGCGTTGATATACTTTGGCAGAATGATCAACCCGTTGTCCGAGCGGTCGGGGGTGCAATCGGCGAATTTATCCACGTTTCTGCCGCTTTGGAACCCGAAGGTTTGGAACACCTTGAACGGCGCTTCCACCGAAAGGCAGTTGACGTTCATTTTCCCCGTCTGTTTGATGACGTGGTGGGAATAGTTTGCCTTGTTGATGGTCACAGCCACGCGGTTGGGCGTGTTCGTGACCTGCGAAACGGTGTTGACGATCAGTCCGTTGTCCTTTTTTCCGTCATTCGACGTGACCACATAGAGCCCGTAACCAATGCGAAAAAGGGCGGTCATGTCGTTCTTGTTCGCCTTGTCCGCAGAGCGGGCGATATAGTCGCGGCAGAGTTCTTCCGCCATCGCCTTGATCTGTTCTTTGTTCTCGGCATTCGGAGCGGACTTGATCTTGACCGTGGTATTGAGCCACGTGATGTTTTTGCTCGCGGCAAAAAGTTCCTTCATCACCTTTGCGGCAAGAGGCGCCCAGGAGCCGTTCTCAATCAAGCCGATGGTGCGGTTTCGATAGCCGCGCTCGGTCAAATGTTCGATGAACGTCCGCATGAAGGGGAAAATATCGGCGTTGTAGGTCGTTGTGGCAAGGACGAGCTTGCCATAGCGGAAAGCATCCTCGACGGCTTCCGCCATATCATCTCGTGCGAGATCGGTCACAACCACCTTGGGGCATCCCTGCGCTTTGAGCGCGTCGGCAAGCAAGCCGACCGCTTTTTTCGTGTTCCCGTAAACCGAGGTGTAGGCGATCATCACGCCTTCGCTCTCCACGCCGTAGGACGACCACGTATTGTATAGGTTGACATAATACCCGATATTTTCGGTCAGCACGGGACCGTGAAGCGGGCAAATGGTTTGAATATCCAGATCCGACGCCCGTTTGAGGAGCGCCTGCACCTGCGCGCCGTATTTGCCGACGATCCCGAAATAGTAGCGACGCGCCTCGCAAGCCCAGTCCTCGTCGGCGTCGAGAGCGCCGAATTTGCCGAAAGCGTCGGCGGAAAAGAGCGTTTTCGAGGTAGCGTCGTAGGTCACCATCACCTCGGGCCAATGCACCATCGGAGCATGAACGAAAAACAGGAGATGGTTTCCGAGGGAGAGCGTATCGTTATTCTCGGCAACCAGCGTTTTTTCGAGCTTGATCCCCTCGAAAAAGTTTTCCATCATGGCAAAGGCTTTTGCCGTTGCGACAACGGTCGTGTCCGGATAGGTTTTGAGAAAATTGAGCAGGTTTGCGGAATGGTCGGGCTCCATGTGCTGAACGATGAGATAATCGGGCTTTCTGCCGCCGAGCGCGCTATCGAGGTTGTCCAGCCATTCATGCGTGAATTTCACGTCCACCGTGTCGAAAACGGCGACCTTTTGGTCGAGAATGACGTAGGAATTATAAGCCATTCCGTTCGGAACGACATACTGTCCCTCAAAGAGATCGATCAAACGGTCGTTTACACCAACGTAGAGAATGTCATCGGCAATTTTCATAGCGGGTTCCTTTCGTAATATAATTGATAATTATATGTTACCATGAAATCCCGCAAAAGTCAAGCGAAACCGAAAAAGACTTTTCTTTTCCGCAAAAACGACACCCCCGCCGCTTTCCTTTGGGAAAGCGGCGGGGGTGTCGTTTCGTTCTCAATGCGTCAGTCTGCGGCGGCAGAAGCTCTTTTTGCCGCAATTGGGGCATTTGAGGCGGCGGGTCAGGATCGTGTGCGGTCCCGCGAGGTAAGCGCCAAATGTGGGAACGAAGCGGGTCTTGCAGTAGCGGCACTCGAAGGTTCCCATGTGGGAATCAAGCGCGGCGGCAATGGCGATCCCGCCGATGAGCATAAAACACCCGATGCCGATCAGCGTCCACCGCATCCATGTCTGCATATCCGCAAGCCCCGCGATGATGATAAGCGCGAACGCTGGCAGCAGTGTAAAAACGGCAACGCAAATCTGCAAACGGATATTCCGTTTGCTCCGTTCTTTTTCTTCCATCAGTTCCATCATATTTTCCTCCGCTTTTTTTCGGTAGTCGGAGTCGGACAACCGTTCACCCGAGAGCAGTTCGTTCACGCTGACGCCGAGAGTCTCGCAAAGCGGGAGCATGAGCGCCACCTCGGGCAATCCGTTGCCGCATTCCCATTTGCTGACCGTTTTGTCGCTGATCGACAGCAAATCCGCCAATTGCTTTTGCGTCAATCCCTTCTCTTTTCTCATATCGGCGATAAACTTCCCCGTTCTGATCTGATCCATTGTCCGATCCTCCTTCCGTTGTCAACAGGATAACAGATTTTGATGAAAAATCACACCCACGCTCCGTAGAATTCGCAAAAAAACACTCTGCGAAACGTAGACATTGAGACTCAACCGAACCACGAACCGTTGTATTTCTTTTGCGCGTGGTTGGCAACGACAAAAAAGACGATCAATCCGACGATAAACGCGAGCCAACCAAGCACCGTATCGAATACGACGTTGATAACGCCCGTCAGAATGGTTCCAACGCCCAAAATCACCAAGGAACGCCCCAAAAGCCGACAATAGGCGGGAATATCCACCGAGCGAACATTCCGATAGTGGTATTCATGGACTAACGAAACTTTTTTCTTGACCCAAATGAGAAGTCCGAAGATGACAAGCAAAAGTCCGACAGCCGACAGAATGATGAGTTGAATCAACAGGTACGGTTTCATAATTTTCACTCCTTTCGGATTTCTTAATATCAGTTTACCATATCCGATCGGTTTTGTCAACCTTCATTATCATGCCAAAAAGGGGCAGGCTGTTGCCTGCCCCTTTTATAAACCCAAGTGCTTTATTCTTTTTCGATCGACTCGCTCGATTCTTTTGAAATACCGAGCAATTCGTTTCTTTTTGCCAAGAAAATATCTTCGGGGATGATTCCTTGATCCAAAAGTTTCTTATATTTGAGGATTGTATCAATCGTTTCGTCATCCGATTTCTTCGGTTCAAACCCTGCAACAAGAGCAGCCAACGATTCAAGCACAACTGCGGCAACAACCAAGATCAGCCCGACTACGGCAAGAATCGCACCGAAGCCCATAGCCATTTTGGGTTCGGCTTTGATCGACTCTAAAATTTCAAATACGGCAAAAAGGACAAAAAAGCCCGAAACAAATTCACTAGCATATCCGATGTACTTTGCAATATTTTTGCCGAACAAAACCAAAGCACAACCGATAAACGCGAACCCCAAAAAGAACAAAACAGCTTGGGGCGTGGCAATTTGAATGAGCATACCGAACATTGTATTGTCGGGTATGAAGTCGGTTGAGGTCGGAACGGTTTGATCGACAATGCCCGGCAAGATCAACGATATTCCGAATACAATGGCTGCCAAGAACGCAAAAACACGTGCTAACACAAGAAATACTTTTTTCATGCTGATTTTCCTCCATTGAAATTGTAAATTCAGTTTAACACTCTCTGCAAAAAATGTCAACTTTTATTTTGAAGTATTTACAGTTTATTTACATTGTGATATTAACGATTTAGCTATTATTCACAAATAGCAAAAACAATTTCTTTCTATCAAAGAAAACGCAAAAAAGTTTTATAACCATGACATATTTTATTTTTTGCGGTCTTGTTTTCATCCGCCATCGCGAGTGTGGCTTCACAAGCCATTTTCGCGCCAAAAAGGGGCAGGCTGTTGCCTACCCCTTTTTGGTGCGGGAAACGGGACTTGAACCCGTACGGTGTGAACCACACGCCCCTCAAACGTGCGCGTCTGCCAGTTCCGCCACTCCCGCTTGCTTTTTTCAAAGCCTATTTATTTTACCATAAGACATCCTGTTTGTCAATACCCTTTCCGAAAAAAATTCCCGTCTTTTTTCAACTTTTCCAAAACCTTTCCCACCCCGCAAAGGAAAACCCCGCGAAATCGCTTCCGCAGGGTTCCCTTTTTCATTTTGCCACCCCGAGCGTCACCTTGACGTCGGTCGTTTTGCTCTCGCCGAGCTTGTAAATTTTCAGCGTGACCGTGTCTCCCGCCTTGTAGGTGTAGAGCTTTTCGATCAACCCGTCCATGCTCGGAACGGCGGTTCCGTCGATTGCAACGATCACGTCCCCGGGGGTCAGAACCCTGTCCGCCCCGCTCCCCGTACTGACGGACATTACCAACACCCCGTCCGCGGGCGAGCGGTAGGTCGTATCCGCCTTTGTAAACTCTTCGCCTTTCTCAATGGTGCTCCCCACAATACCGATGGTAGGTCTTGTGCGGCTGATCTCCGAACGAACGCCGTCGGCGCTGCCCGTTCTGATAATGGCATCCACGATTTTCATGGCTCCGTTGATCGGAATGGCAAATCCGAGAGCTTCATAGTCCGAAAGTTTCTGCGTAACGATGCCGATGACCTCTGCCCTGTCGTTGCAAAGCGGACCGCCGGAATTGCCCGGGTTGACGGGCGCGTCGGTTTGGATCATGCTCATTTCCCCGATGGAAGCGCTCCCGTTCACCGTAACGGATCGACCCGTTGACGAAATGATCCCCTGCGTGGTTGACCACGGCGCGCTGACGCCGGCGGGATTGCCGACGGCAATGGCGGTGTCTCCTACGCGGATCGCGTCCGAATTGCCGATTTTCGCCACCGTGTAACCGCTCCCCGCAATTTTCAGCACGGCAATATCATCCGCCGCGCTGTACCCTACGACCGTTGCGGCAACGCTCTTTTCCGATGGATAGAGTGTGACCGCAATATACGTAGCAGACGAAACCACGTGGTAATTGGTGACGATATACCCGTCCGATCGGACGAAAAAGCCTGTTCCGTAGCCGTAGGACGTGTTATTCGAGGCATAGACGAGTACCGTGGCGGGCAGAACGGTTTTTGCCACTTGCTCGGTCGTCATGCCTTTCGCTCGTGAGAGCAACCCATCACGGAACGCGAGCACCCCGAGCAGAAGCCCGAGTACCAAAAGGAAAGCCGTGACCATGGTGCAGGCAAACACGATCACGCCACGCCTGCCGTTCGCGCGTTTTTCCTTCGCGTCGTGCGCCCGCTGAACGTCATAATTCCAACGGTAGGCATAGGTATTTTCGGGCATCCCGTTCTCTTCGGGTGTCTTGTTTTCTTCGAGCGCTTCGGTTTCCTTTTCTTCGGGCGGGTATTCCGTGTCCGAGGATTGTATCAGCTTCAGATCCTGCTGTTCGTTCATTCGGTTTCTCCTTTTCTTCTTTCGGGTTCCATGGCGGTCTTGCGCAACGTGAAAAAGAATTCGCAGTTCTCTCCCGAGCGGCTTTCTGCGCGAATGGTCTCGCCGTGCGCGTCCATAATGGTTTTGGAAATATACAATCCGAGCCCCAGACCCGATTTATCCAGTCCGCGGCTTTTGTCGCTCTTGTAAAACCGCTCAAACACAAACGGCAGATCCTCTTCGGCAATTCCCTTGCCTTCATTATAAACTGACACTTGTATTTTATGCTCTTTGATCTCGTTCATACGGACGCGGAGCAATCCGCCCTCGCGCGAGAACTTGACGGCATTGTGGCACAGATTGTAGAGAACTTGATAAATCGCGTCGTAATCGGCATAAACGTTCATGCGATCGGCGTCGGTCTCGAATTCCACTTCAAGGTGTTTTTCTTCGATCTGCTGTTCAAAAGAAATCAGGATTTGCCGCCCCATTTCGCAAATATCGAAGGGACGCATTGCAAATTTCCGTTCTCCCGCCTGAATGCGGGAAAGATCGAGCAAGGTCGCCACCAACCGCGAAAGACGCTTGACCTCGGTCTCGATCACACCGAGATAATGATCCTGTTTTTCGGGCGGGATCACGCCGTCGCGTATTTCGCCGATAAACCCCGCAATGGTGGTCATCGGCGTCCGCAAGTCGTGCGAAACGTTTGCGACAAAGGTACTCCGCATTTTTTCGAGATTTTCCAACGACTCCGCTATGTGGTTGAACGCGATCGCCAGACGCGCCACTTCATCGTCCCCGCGAACGCGGACGCGGGTATCGAACTTTCCTTTTGCAAACCGTTCCGCCGCGACGCTCATTTCCCGCAGGGGCGAGATCACACGGGCGCTGATGCAATAAACCGCGATCATCGCGGCAACGAGTACCAAAAGCGCCGTGGAAAGAATGGTTTCGGTCATTTCAAGCATCATGCTGCCCCAAGAAAGCTGCGTAATCCCCACGATCACCATTCCGCAGTATTCTCCCGAAGCATTGAAGACCCCCTCGGCGCGGGTCGGGATCGCCCGCTTGGAAAGAGAGGATTTCAAACTCCGATAAAACTCTTTGCCCGATTTCGTGGTGTCAACGATTTCCCGGGAAACGGTCAGATCGGGCAAAAGCGCACCGCTTTCGGCGCCGGTACCGATCATGTAGATCACTTTTCCCTGCCGGTCGGCAACCGAGAGGGTCAGATCGCCGTCGTTCGCCGAAAGCGAACGGAAGAGCACGGAAAGCGGCGTGTCGGGGTCACGGAAAGCGGCGCACATTTCCGAAGAAAAGTTTTCGGGAGAAACCGACGCGACGGTGGCGTCCACACAGTCGCGCAAAGCGGTGACCGTGCTCGACATTTCCCGATCCTTGGTTCCCGCAACGTAGTCATTGACGATCGAGGTCACAATGGCAAGCAAAAGCGCGAAACCGATCGCAAAGATCGCCATGACCGCAGTAACGTATTTGGCGAAAACGCTTTTGAACATTCCGTGTTCCCCCTTCCCGTCTTATTTTCCGTTTATAAAACGACTGCCGCACCGATCGCGGTCGTTGCGGCAGTTGCATAACCGCGCTTTGCGGTCAATTCAAAAGCTCAAATTTATAACCGACGCCCCAAACGGTTTTGAGGAGCCACTTGTCCGACACGCCTTCGAGCTTTTCCCGCAAACGCTTGACGTGAACGTCCACCGTGCGCGAATCGCCGAGATAGTCAAAGCCCCACACCTTGTCGAGCAGCTGATCGCGGGTAAAAACGCGATTGCAGTTGGAAGCGAGAAAATAGAGCAGTTCCAACTCCTTCGGCGGAATATCCACGGACTTTCCTTTGAGTTTCAGCTCGTATTTTTGGAGACTGATCTCGATATTCTCGAATTTGATGACCTCGTCGTCCGCGTCGCGTGTATGTAAACGGGAACGGCGAAGCACCGCTTTGACCCGTGCGGAAAGCTCTTTCATGTCAAAGGGCTTGACCACGAAATCGTCGGCTCCGAGCTCCAAACCGAGAACTTTGTCAAACACCTCTCCTTTCGCCGTGACCATGATGATCGGTTTGGAAGAAGTTTCGCGGATCTCGCGGCAAACCGCCCAGCCGTCTTTTTTGGGAAGCATGATGTCGAGAAGAACGAGGTCGGGCTCAAACATTTTGAAAAGCGCGATCCCTTCGTTTCCGTCGGCGGCGGTTTTCACGCTGTAACCTTCGCTCTCGAAATGCATTTTGAGCAGTTCGCTGATATTCGGGTCGTCGTCAACGATCAAAATCTTGATGTCGGACATAAAATCTCCTCCGTTCTTTTCGTTTTTTCCCAAACTTACCATTATTATAACACAGAAAGCCACCGATTGTAAATACTTTTTGTAAATTTTTGTGCTTTTTGCATTCATTTTCACAATCGCTCTTGCCAAAACCGTTTTTTTGGTTTATAATAGTACGTATCATGTTCCACAAGAGAGTGAGGAAAAATTTATGAAGCTCGGAATCGTCGGTTTGCCGAACGTCGGAAAAAGTACTCTGTTCAACGCGCTCACCAACGCGGGCGCGGAATCGGCAAACTACCCTTTTTGCACCATCGAACCGAACGTGGGCGTTGTAACCGTTCCCGATAAGCGGCTCGACTATCTTGCCGAAATGCACCATCCCGTCAAATATACACCCGCCGTGATCGAATTCGTGGATATTGCGGGACTTGTCAAAGGCGCGTCCAAGGGAGAAGGGCTCGGCAACCAGTTTCTCGGCAATATCCGCGAAGTTGACGCGATTTTGCACGTCATTCGCTGTTTCGAGGACGACAACATTATCCACGTGGACGGAAAGATCGACCCCATGCGCGATTTGGAAACCATTAATCTTGAACTGATCTTTTCGGATATGGAGATTGTCGAACGGCGCATCGACCGCACGAAAAAAGCTCTGCGGGGCGACAAGAAATACGCCGCGGAGCTTGACCTGCTCGAACGGGTTTACGGCGTTCTCGAAGCCGGCAAGAGCGCGCGGACGATGAATTTGACCGAGGATGAACGCACGATCCTTGCCGACACCCCGCTGCTCACCCTGAAACCCGTGATCTACGTGGCAAACGTGAGCGAGGACTATGCCGCGAAGGAGCCGACCGACCTGCCGGCGTACATCGCGCTCAAACGCTTCGCGGAAGAGGAGCATTCCGAGGTCATTCCGATCTGCTGCCAGATCGAGGCGGAGATCGCGGAGCTCGGCGCCGAGGAAAAAGCAATGTTTCTTTCCGATCTCGGCATCGAGGAAAGCGGACTTGACCGCCTGATCAAGGCGAGCTATTCCCTGTTGGGACTCATCAGTTTTCTGACGGCGGGACCCGACGAATGCCGCGCATGGACGATCCGGCGCGGCACCAAAGCGCCCAAAGCGGCGGGCAAGATCCATTCGGACATTGAACGCGGCTTTATCCGCGCGGAAGTGGTCGCTTTCGACGACCTGCAAAAATACGGCAGCATGAACGCCGTCAAGGAAGCGGGCGCACTCCGAAGCGAGGGCAAAGACTACGTCATGCAGGACGGCGACGTCGTATATTTCCGATTTAACGTATAATCGCAGCAAAAGCCAGAAGGAAGCCCCTCTTTTTCTTGCGAGAAAAAGAGGGGCTTCCTTGTTTCGAAAAAAAATCACGGGTTTTCCGGGCGGTATGTCATAATTTTCGAAATTGCCAGCGGAATGGTTCGCACCGTGTCCGACGCAATCATACCGACCGCGTTCCCTTCCGCCTCTGCAAGCTCCCCCGCAAGCCCCGCGAGATACGCGCCGCAAGCGGTGGTGAACGCCGTTGGAGATTGACTGCCGAGCAGACCGACCAAAATACCCGAAAGCACGTCGCCGCTTCCCGCCGTCGCCATTCCCGCGCAACCGCGGTCGGAAAGGTAAACTTCCTCGCCGTCGGTCACAACCGTGGTCGCACCTTTGAGAAGTAGCGTCACACCGTATTCCGAGGCAAATGACCGCGCCGTGCGGACGGGATCGGATAAAATTTCCGCTACCGAATGTCCCGAAATCCGTTCAAATTCCTTCGGGTGCGGCGTCAGGATCACGCGCCCCGAAGTACTCCGCAAAAGGTTCAAGTCCATGCCTGCCAGCGTATTCAATGCGTCGGCGTCGAGCAGGATCGAACCGCCAAATCGTTTCAAAATATGCGTAAGGATCGCGGGATAGTCGGCGCTATTTCCCCATCCCATGCCGACCGCCACCGCGCGTTTCCCCGCAAGGAAATCGTCGAGCGAAGCGGGATCGTAGGTCATGCAACCATTCCGATCTGGCAACGGAGCAAGCGTGCTTTCCAGCAGATAGGGTGAAACCGAAGAAGCGACCGACGCGGGCACTCCGAGCGATACCACGCCGCAACCCGCGCGCAAAGCCGACGCGCCGAGGTTGGCGAGTTTTGCCGCGCCCGCGTAACGGACCGAACCGCCGAGAATGCCGACATAGCCGTATGTTCCCTTGTGGGAATTGCGAAGGCGGTGTGGAAACACCGCTTTGACGTCCGCCATTTCCAACAAACGATAAGGTTTCCCGACGATTGGGATTCCAATGTCAACGTTGCAAAGTTTCCCGACGCGGTCTTTCGCGTCGGCAAGATAGTGACCGACCTTCGGTGTTCCGACGGAAACGGTCAGGGTCGATCGGACGGTGGGATCACCCAGCCCGCTGTCCCCGTTCATTCCGCTGTTGATGTCCACCGAGATCACGGGCAGACCGCTGCGGTTGATCGCTTCGATCACCCGTGCGCAGAACCCGTCGGCACGACCGCGAAAACCCGTCCCGAAAATACAGTCGGCAATTTCGGCGTCGCCCGAAAAATCGGGGACGGCGGAAAGAAGTTCTATGGGAATACCAACCTCGCGGCATTTTTCCAGATAAACCAAACCCGTGGAAGACGCCGCGTCAACCAACCGCAAAACACGGCAGGAAATTCCCGCCCCGCGCAACAGAAGAGCCAATGCGTAGCCGTCGCCCGCATTGTTTCCCGATCCGCAAACGATCGCCACGCGACCGCGCCACGGATACGCCGAAAAAACGCCTCTCGCGGCGCGCATCATCAGCTCCTCGGCGGGCGTACCGCTTCGGATAGCTTGCTCGTCGCTCTCGCGCATCTGCGCGACCGATACCACGTCCTTCATGGTCGCGTCTCCTTCATCGCGTCCGACGAAAAACCGGCGGGTAACAGTTCGCCGAGCGTGTGGCAAACGATCTCTTCCCCGTTCCCCACAAGCACGCGGAACTCATCGCGGCAAAATTCGCGCATCACCTGCCGACAAATGCCGCAGGGATGGAACCGGGTTTCGGCGGGTTGACCGCACCGACCGCCCACCACGGCGATCGCGAGAAATTCATGTTTTCCGTCCGCAACGGCACGGGAAAAGGCAACGCGCTCGGCGCAAACCGTTGCGCCGTAGGACGCATTTTCCACGTTGCAGCCAACCGTTACCGACCCGTCCGAAGCGAGCAAAGCGGCGCCAACGGTATAGCCGGAATAGGGGGCATAAGCGTTCTTCCGCGCTTCGTCGGCAAGTCGGATCAATTCTTCATCTTTCATAGCACGTCTCCGAGAAAGCGCGCGGCGGTATCGAGCGCGATCTCCGCCATTTCGCCGAACCCCGTCTGGCGCTCGGCGGCGGAAAGATTTTCCCCCGTCATAATATGGTCGGAAACGGTACAGATCGCAAGCGCCTTTTTTCCGAGGCGCGCCGCATTCAGGTAAAGCGCGGCGGCTTCCATTTCCACGGCAAGGATCCCCATGTCGGCATAGCGGCGGTTCGCTTCGGGATCGTCGTTGTAAAAATGGTCGGTGGACATCAGGTTTCCAGCGTGAAAACGGCTTCCCTTCTCGCGGCAGACCGACGCGGCGATCTCCAAAAGGCCGAAATCGCAAAGCGGGGCGAATGTGCCCCCGAGGCGGTATTGGTCGGCATAGGAAGAGTTGGCGGAAGCGCCCATGCCGAGCACAAGGTCGCGCGTGCGGACATTCGGTTGGAGAGCGCCCGCGCTCCCCACGCGAAGGATCGCCTCCACGCCGAAAAAGCGGAACAGCTCGTAGCTGTAAATGCCGATAGACGGCATTCCCATTCCGCTCGCCATGACCGAAACCGTTTTTCCTTTCCACTTGCCCGTATACCCCTGCACGCCGCGAACGTTGTTGACGAGTCGGGCGCCGTCAAGGTAGGTTTTCGCGATAAATTCCGAGCGAAGCGGGTCACCCGGCATGAGAACGACTTTCCCGAAATCATCGGGGGTCGCGTTGATATGCGGTGTCGGATAATCTGCCATTTCAAAATCCCCTTTCTTTTGCGAGCTTCACAATGGCACTGGTACCAAGACGGGACGCTCCGAGCGAGAGAAACCGCTCCGCGTCCTCGAAGGAACGAATACCGCCCGCCGCCTTGATTTTCAAGTGCGGCGGCACGTGCGCGGCAAAGAGAGCCACGTCCTCGGGTGTGGCGCCACCCGTGGAAAAACCCGTGGAAGTCTTGATAAAATCGGCGCCGCTCTCCCCAACGATCGAGCACATCCGGATCTTTTCCTCTTCGGTCAAAAGGCAGGTCTCAACGATCACTTTGAGGACTTTTCCAAGGCACGCCGAACGCACCGCTCCGATCTCATCGGAAATCGTGTCGAAACGCCCGTCGCGCAAGTCTCCGAGGTTGATGACCATATCGATCTCATCAGCTCCGTTTGCGACGGCGTCTTTCGTTTCTGCAACCTTTGCGGCGGTGGTCATATATCCGTTCGGAAAGCCGATCACAGTGCAAATCGGCAGTCTGCCCGCGAGATAGTCACGCGCACGGACAACATACGACGGCGGAATGCAGACCGACGCGGTCCCGCAGCGAACACCGTCGTCGCAAAGCACGCGGATCTCCTCCCAAGTGGCGGTTTGGCGCAGCAACGTGTGATCGACTTTGGAAAGAATGTCACGTAATTCCATTATAAAAACATTTCCTCTCTGTTTCTTACTTCCATTTTATCACAAAACGGTCGATTTCGCAAGCCCGCACAAAAAAAAGGATTGCTTTTTTTCAAAAATTATGGTAAAATAATTTACACCTCTCGAAGAAAGGAGCCTCGCACCTTGCAGCTTCACCTGAACGACCGTGATCAAGCAAAATGGAACGCGCTCTGTGCCACGCAGGAGAAAAACGACCGCGTCACACGACTGCTCGCGCATTATCTCAACGAAATTCCGCGCTTCATCTCGCGGCGCATGGTGCGCGATCTTGCGCGTAAGGTCGGCGTTCCCGAAGAGAACGCTTACCGCACGCTCTTCTCCGCCGCGCTCGGGTTGGACACCGTTTCAAGCGCCGAAGACCGCCGCCTCGAAAAAGAATACCTTTCAACGGGACTGCGTTTGCTTACTCCTTCGGATTGGAACAGGGACGCCTACCTGCAAACCGTCTCCTTTCCAGCCGCCAAGGACGGAAAATGGTGCTTCTGCACCGAAACGTACACTCCCTACGAACCCTTCGTTTGCAACAGCCCGTGCCGAACGGCGGACGGAAAAGAAATCCCGCAACTCGGCTATTTCACCGAAACCTACCGTTTCCCCGCGGTGCGGGAAAACGGCGTGGAATGGATGGCGGTCAAGCCCAACGAGATTTCCACCATGCAAGAGCCGATCCGGGCGGCACACGGAAATGTGGTCGCTTTCGGGCTCGGGCTCGGCTATTTTGCTTTCCACACATCCGAGAAAGCGGATGTAACCTCGGTCACGGTCGTGGAACGCGATCCCGCCGTGATCGACCTTTTCGGGCGCTTCCTGCTCCCCCAATTCCCAAATCGCGAAAAAATCAAAATCGTTCAGGCGGACGCCTTCGACCATGCCGAACACACCCTGCCGCAAACCGACGCCGACTTTGCTTTTGTCGATCTTTGGCATGATCAGTCCGATGGACTTCCGCTCTATCTCCGTTTCCGTCGATTGGAGTCTCTCTCCCCGAAAACCGAATTTTGCTATTGGATCGAAACAACGTTGCTCGCCTCGCTCCGCCGTATGGTCTTCGACCGCATCCGCGACGGCGGAAACGGTGAAATCCGATCCTTTTCCGAAATCGGAACCATGCTCTCGGACGGTTATCTCCGAAATATAGCGCCGAAAGTCAAACAGATGCAATAGCCCATACGGGGGAGCCCCCTTTTCTTCCTGTGAAGAAAAGGGGGCTCCCCCGTATGGGCTATTCATCATTTTTTCGCGCTTCTCATCATGTCGAAGAGCCCGCTGAAATCATCGTCGTCATGGCGGCGAGACGGTTTCGGCTGTGCCGACTGTTTTGCGTCGGACGACAAATTCAAGGTTGGCTTGACCGGAACCGATTGCGCAAAACGATCCATGCGTCTTGCCCTTTCGGAATGGCGCGAAGCCGACCCGGGCTGTTTTTCAAATCCGGTCGCGATCACGGTCACGCGCATCTCGTCCTCGAGGTCGGTGTCAAACGAAACACCCCAAATGATGTTGGCATCGGGACCTGCTTCGGATGTAATCAATGTGGAAGCAAGCTCGGCGTCTTCCAGGGAAACGTCGGGAGAAACCGACATGGAGATCAGAATTCCCTGTGCGCCTTTGATCGAGGTTTCGAGCAACGGGCTGGAAATCGCTTCCTGCGCCGCCTGTTCAGCCTTATCCTTGCCCGTGGCGGAACCGATCCCCATGTGGGCATAGCCCGCATTTGCCATCACGCTGGTCACGTCGGCGAAGTCCACGTTGATAAATGCTTCGTCCACGATCAAATCGGAAACGCTCTGAACGCCGTGGCGCAACACATCGTCGGCAATGGCAAAAGCGTTGAAAAGCGAAATTTTCGCGTTGGAGACCTGTTTAAGTCGCTCATTCGGAATAATGATAAGCGAATCCACGTATTGCGAAAGTTCGGCAATGCCCGCTTCCGCTTGGTTCATGCGCTTCGCGCCTTCAAAAGCAAAGGGCTTGGTCACGATACCCACCGTTAAAATCTCCATCTCACGGGCAACGCGCGCCACAACGGGAGCCGCGCCGGTTCCGGTTCCGCCGCCCATTCCGGCGGTGATGAACACCATGTCGGTTCCTTCCAGCAGAGCGCGGATATCCTCAATGGATTCTTCCGCCGCGCGTGCACCGATCTGGGGATTTGCGCCGGCACCGAACCCTTTGGTGATCTTCTCGCCGATCACAAGCTGATTGGGTGCCTCGGAGCGTTGAAGCGCCTGGCGATCCGTGTTCACGGCAACAAAATCCACACCGCGGATGTTTGCGGAAACCATGCGGTTCACGGCGTTGTTACCGCCGCCGCCTACGCCGATGACTTTAATTTTCACACCGCATTCGCGGGTATCGTCGTGTTCAAACGTCATTTGTTTTTTTCCTCCCGAAGGCTTTATTTCACTCAACGAACTCGCCTCGAAATGTATCTATATATAATCATACTATTTTTTTCTGTTTTTTGCAAGTGCTTTTTCGAATATTTTTCAAAAATCAAACAGTTTTTTTGATTTTTGACGACGCGCATCGCAAAAAACGACAAAAACCGTTCCGCGTGAAAATCTTTTCTCGCGGAACGGTTTTCAAAATGACTTTTTTCAACGAGCAGAAGCGTCCGCCGACCGGGAAAGCACGGTTCCCTCTTTTTCCACAATTTTAATGGTAACGCCGTTGAGACTGGTGCTCACGCTCACACGCTCGATGTTCTCATCTTGGGAAATGCGTTCAACGATCTCGCCTTTATTCAGATCCATGATTTCATCCCCGATCGAAACACCCGACGCGGCGATCACGCTTTCAACCGCAACGCGGTCATTGCCCTTGACCTTGATCGAATGCACTTTAAAAGCCGGCAAGATCAGGAGCAACATACCGAAAACGATCAAAAGCGCGGTGGAGCCGAGGATGCCCAAAGCAACTCGGCTTTGCAAACGTCTCATCAAAAGGTGACGATTCACGGAGCGTTCGGCACGACTGCGTTTTTCGGAAAAGCGGGTTGCGGTATCGGTATAATAAGCGGTGCGGTTCATAATATAAATCCTCCATTTTCTTTGTCTTTTGTTTTTTAATTATCGGTTTTGGGATTTGCGGTCAATTCAACGATATCCTGCCAGATCAGGCGACCCGCGTCGGGTCCGGAAAAGGCATGGATGTTGGTTTGAAGTTCTTTCACCCGCCCCGGGGATGAAAGCAAATCGATCACTGCCTCGGTCAATGCGCCGTCCGGCAACGCCGATTCGGGAATAAGGACTGCGGCGTCGCGTTCGGAAAGCGCCTTGGCATTGGCGGTCTGATGATCGTCCGCCACGTTTGGCGAAGGGATCAGGATCGACGCGCGACCGAGTTGTGAAAGCTCCGAAAGCGTCATGGCACCCGCACGGGAGATCACGAGATCGGCGGCAGCCATTCGGTAGGGCATATCGTAGAAATAGTCGAAAACGCGGCAATTCGGGCAACGATCCAATCCCAGTTCCTCAAATCTGCCCATGAGCGATTCATATCCGCGCTTCCCCGCCGCGTGCCAATGAAGAATCTCTGGGTGCATGGCGCCGCAATTCTGCATCAGTTCCAGCGCCGCGTCGTTGAGCGCGTCGGCGCCGAGACTGCCGCCAAAGGAAAGCACCACGATTTTGTCGGTCGGAACTCCGAGATATGCCCGTGCGCGCTCTTTGCTTACGCTTTCATAGCTTTCGCGCAACGGGTTTCCCACACATTTGGTTTTTTCGGGAACACCGAGTTCCTGCTTTGTGGACTCGAAATTGATCCAAATGCGATCCACGTGCTTTTTGAGGCGCTTTACCGCAAGACCCGGTTTCGCGTTGGATTCATGCACCGCGGTCGGGATCCCCCGATCGGCGGCAGCTTTCATGATCGGCCAACAGGCGTACCCGCCGGTTCCGATCACCAGATCGGGGTGAAATTCATCAAGAATTTTCTGCGTTTCGGGTGACTTGGGCGATCGGAGCGCCAAGCGCCATGCGCGCAGGTTTTTCGGATGCCAGATCGGTCTTGCGAAACCGATCGACTCCACAAAATAGAGCGGATAGCCCTCGCGCGGGATCAAATCCTCTTCCCGTCCGCCTCGGACGCCGACAAACGCGATTTCGGAAGCGGGCGCGTTCCGGCGGATCACATCGGCGATCGCGAGAGCGGGGTTGATGTGTCCCGCCGTTCCGCCGCCGGTCAGAAGAACACGCATGATTTTGAACCCGCCCGCGTGCGTTGTCGGTCAATGATAGCTCTGTTCATGATGTCGGCACCCGTCCTTTCCGTTTGAATTTTCCGTTCAGATTTTTTGGTTGTTTGCGAAGCGGGAGAGCGAAAGAACGATCCCCACCTCGAAGATTTGTAACATCAGCGACGTCCCTCCATAACTGAAAAACGGAAGCGAAATGCCCGTGTTCGGCATGGAGTTGGTCACAACGGCAACGTTCATAATGACTTGAAGCGCGACCTTGAAGGTCAGCCCGAAGATGATGAGCGACGAGGTCGTGTCGCTCGCGTGTTTTGCAATGTAGAACCCGCGCGCCACATAGAGCGCGAAGAGCGCGAGAACGAGGAAAGCTCCGAAAAAGCCGAGCTCCTCGCAAACGATGGTGAAGATAAAATCGTTCTGCGGTTGGGAAACATAACCGTATTTCTGACGGCTCATCCCGAGCCCCCGACCGAACAGACCGCCCGAACCGATCGCCATGAGCCCCTGCAAGGTCTGCCAAGCGGATCCGAGAGGGTCGGCTTCCTCAATGCGAAGCCATGTATCCACCCGCGCCTGCGCATAGGGAAACAGAACGATGAGCAAAACACCCGCCAAGGCGATGAAACCGACGATCGAGAAAATCCAGACGGGTTTTGTGCCGCCGAGGTACATGACCGTGATCCCGAGCATCCCGATGATCATAATGCCCGAAATGTGTTTTTCGAGCGCCACGAGAACCAGCAAGCCGCCGATCATCAACACGGGATAAAGCACGCCGTAGCGAAAGCTGCCGCGACCTTTGTCGGAAATGCGGTCGCGATGATCTACCATATATCGGGAAAGCGTGAGGACCAGAGCGAGTTTCGCGACTTCGGAGGGCTGAACCGTGAAAATACCGAAGTCGAGCCAACGTTTCGCGCCGCTGCCGAGATCGCTTCCGATCACCAACACCAACAGGAGCATGACGATCGAGGCGCCGTAGAGCGCAACGCCGAAATCCGACCAGAAACGCGGCGTCGCAAAGCGGAGCGCCAACGCCGTAATGCCGACGGCAAGCAGAAGAAACACCAAATGACGAACGATAAAATAGCTTCTGTCGCCATGGTATTGTTCGGCATAAACCGACGACGCGCTGTAAACCATTACACATCCGAAAAGCACGAGCGCCGAAGCGATCACGAGGAGAGGAACGTCCACACCGCCGAACGCACGGTTTGTGCGGCGCTTTTCGGAGCGAAGGGAGATTACCTTTTCCATGTCCCTTCCCCCTATACCCCGAGAGCAAACCACCCGAGAATGCAGAGGAGAATTTCGCAAACCGTGAAAAACGCCACGATCGCGTATTCGTTCCAACCGCATTTTTCCAGGTGATGGTGGAAAGGAGCCATTCGGAAGAGGCGTTTTCCGTGCGTGAGTTTGAAATAAATCACCTGCAAAAAGCTGGAAAGCATTTCAAAGATGAACACACCGCAAACGATCAATCCCACAAAATGCGCACGAAGCATGAACGCTCCGCCGATCACGAGCGCGCCGAGAAAGAGCGAACCCGTGTCTCCCATAAAGACTTTTGCGGGATGGAAATTGTAAACGAGAAAACCGAGCGTCGCGCCGAGCAAAATCGCCGAAACAAGACCCACGGAAGGATCCCGCCAAGCGAAGGCGACCAAAGCGAACAACCCGCCGATCACAAACGTAACCGAGGAGGCAAGCCCGTCAATGCCGTCGGTCAGATTTCCGCCGTTGACGACCCCCACAAGCACGAGGATTGAAACGGGATAGAAAAACCAACCAAGCTCCCATGCCTTACTCGAAAAAGGCAGATCGACCGACGTATCGACAAATCCCATATAGGACATGACCGACACGTACGCAGCGGCGACCGCGATTTGCAGGATGAGTTTCTGATACCACGTCAAGCCCTCATTCTGCTTTTTCACGAGCTTACAGTAATCGTCCACAAACCCGATCGCGCCGTTTCCCACGGCGAAAGCGAGCGTAAGTGCCAACGGAACTTCCGTCATCGCCGTTCCGCGCACCGCGCGAAGGATGAAAAATGCCGATGCGCCGATGAGCGCGGCAAGAATGAACCCGATACCGCCCATCGTCGGCGTTCCCTCTTTGGCTTTGTGCCATCGGGGACCGATTTCGAGGATTCTCTGCCCTGCCTTGTGCGAGCGCAGGACGGGGATCAACCGCCATTCCGCGAGAACAGTCAGCAGGAACACGCCCACCGACAGCGCGAGAAACTCCAAGGAAAATTCACGCATGATTCCGACCCTCTTCCTTCTTCAAGAAGTCTTTGAGTGCGGAACCCACCCGTTCTGCGGCGACTGCGCGGCTTGCTTTGATGAGAATGACGTCTCCAGCGCGAACCGTACCGCAAAGCGCGGCGATCGTGTTTTCAATGTCCCCGACGTCTGGGTTTTCGACCACACGTTCGGGCAAAACGCCGTTTTCGATCGCGCCTTCGGCAATCTTCGAGCCGCCTTTTCCGATGGTGTACAACAGCTCTGCGCGTCCCTTTGCGAAACGCGCGCCGATCGCGCGATGCAGGTCGTCGCTCCGGTCTCCGAGTTCTAACATATCCCCGAGGACCGCAATGCCTCGACGTTCGGAAGACGCGCAAAGCACGTTCAGAACGTCGAGCGCGGCGGTCATGGATTCGGGGGAAGCGTTATAGCAATCTTCGATCAGCGTCACGCCCGCGATCACGGTGCGCGTTTGACGAAGTTTCGGCGGTCGATAGGAAAGCAATCCCGTTCGGATCTCTTCGGGGGAAACACCCGCCAGAAGCCCGACGGCAACGGCGAACAGCGCGGCATACACGTTGTGCGCGCCCGTCGCGGAAACGCAAAGGTCTTTCCATTCGCCGTCCGACAGGGATAGATCGAAAAACGTGCGTTCGGGTTCCACACGGATATTGTTTGCCGAAAGGTCGGCTTTTCTCCCTTTTGCGGAAACAGAAAACGTGCGGAAATTTTTACCGTCCGCGGCGGCGAGCAATTCGTCGTCGGCGTTTCGGAGAAAGACCCCGCCCGCGCGCAAGCCCGAAAGAACTTCCAACTTCGCGCGCAGGATATTTTCGCGGCTCCCGAGCATACCGATATGCGCGGTGCCGATGTTGGTAATAACTGCAATGTCGGGTTCGGCGGCAAGTGAGAGCTTTTCAATCTCGCCCGAAGCATTCATCCCCATTTCGAGGACTGCCCAATCGGTGTCAAGCGACATTTCCAGCATGGAAAGCGGCATTCCCACCGTGCTGTTGTGATTTCCCGACGTCCCGAATGTGTGATATGCCCGCGAAAGGACTTCCGCGATCATATCTTTCGTTGTGGTTTTTCCCACGCTTCCCGTAACAGCCACCGTGCGGAAAGTTCCGCGGTGACGAACGGTGTTTGCGAGCCGCAGGAGCGCGGACGCACTGTCCGAAACGCGAATGACCGTCCCAACCGGCATTTCCGTACTCTCGCAGATCACGCAGCGGCATCCCGCGCGGATCGCGTCGGCAAGGTAGTAATGCCCGTCGGTTCGCTTGCCGCGCAGGGCAAGGAATGCCGTTTCGGGATCGGCTTCGCCGGAATCGGTGCAAAGACCGCAAACGGTCAGATTCGGGTCGGAACCCACCAAAAGGGTTCCGCCGCAAGCGTCGGCAAGTTGACGGGCGTTCACGGCGCCCGTTCCGAATGTGATCTTCATGGGCGGCGCGCCTTCTCTCTCGCAGCCAGCGCGCGGTGGACGATCTCACGCTCGGAAAAAGGCTTTCTTCCCTCTTTGGTGATCTCGTATTCCTCGTGTCCCTTCCCCGCAAGCAGGATGATGTCACCCGTGCGAGCAGTAAGGATCGCGGTTTCGATCGCCGTCGCGCGGTCCGGAATGACGCGCGCGGGACGGGTGGGATCGATCCCTGCCAGAATTTCCCGAATGATTTCGGCTGGATCCTCACTCCGACTGTTGTCGGATGTGACGATGACCTCATCGGCGTACTCGGAAGCGATCGCGCCCATGATCGGACGTTTGGAACGGTCGCGGTCACCGCCGCAGCCGAACACGATCACCACACGCTCATCCTTGCGGCAAAAGGTTCTTGCCGTCCGAAGGAGCTTTTCGAGCGCGTCGGGCGTGTGCGCGTAATCAATAATGACGGAAAAATCCGCCGAGGGACCCAATTTAAGCCGCTCCATTCTCCCGCGGACGCCACCCACCGAAGCGAGCGCATCCTTGATCGCCGAAGCACCGAACCCGAGCTCTTTGGCGCAAATCGCCGCCTGCATCGAATTCATCACGCTGAACGACCCGGGGATCGCGCATTGAAGCGAAAGACGCGAGTTTTCGGAACAAATTGTGTAAGCAACGCCGTTCCGACCGAGATCGCGAATGTCTTTCGCGGTATAGTCGGCGGCAAGACCGGTTTGCGAACAGGTCACAACGCGACCCGCTCCCGCGCGGATCATTTGTTCGGCGGCGGGGTCGTCGGAATTGACAATGGATAACTTGCTTTTTCGGAACAACTCGGATTTTGCACGGGCGTAGGCTTCCATCGTTCCGTGAAAATCGAGGTGATCGGGCGTCAGATTGGTGAAAATCGCCGCCTCGAACTCGATCGGATCAAGTTTGCCGAGCGCAAGCGCGTGTGAGGTTGCTTCCATCAGCACGTATTCCACACCTTCCGAAGCCATTTCCGCAAGCATTCGGTAAAGCTCGGAAGGATCGGGAGTGGTCATGTTGGCAAGGTGGTCAAACATCCGATTTTCGAGGGGACGCCCTGCAGATTTGCAACCCACGGTGCCGATCAGCCCGCATTTGCAAAGCGAGGTTTCGAGGATCGACAGCAACAGGTGCGTAACCGACGTTTTTCCGTTGGTTCCCGTAACGCCGATGAACTTCATGCGTTCGGTCGGGAACCCGTAATAAGCATTGTAAAGTCGGGCGCAGGCGCGGCGCGTGTCCTCGGCAACGAGGATCGGGAATCCTTCCGGCGCGCTGTAATCGCAACCTTTCTGCACCACCGCCCAGCGAGCTCCTCGGGAAATCGCGTCGAAGATCATCGCATGACCGTCGTTGTGCAGCCCTTTGATACAAACGAATAAACTGTTTTCCACTACGGCGCGGGAATCGGTGCAAATCGCACCGACTTCCCCGCCGACGAGCGAATCGGGACAAATCAAACCCGCCGCTTCACATAAAAATTTCAATTCCATGGCGCACTCCAAAAAGCAAATTATGTTTGACTTCCGGCGCCATGCGCTGTTTTTCACATTTCAATCAAGATTTTCGATCGCGTCCAGATCCTCGTCGGTCAGCGAACGGAAGGAAACTTCCACCGCCGTACCACGCGGCACTTCACTCCCCGCGGGGATCGACTGCGCGATCGCCGTCATCGTTCCGCCCGCGATCGGGTGGTTTCCCGGTCCGCGAATGCGGATGTTCAACCCCGCGTCGATCAGGGCGCGATTGGTTTCGAGAGCGGTCAAACCGACCACCTTCGGGACGACTGCGGTTTGCGAAGGCGTCTCGTCCCCGAAATAGAGGATGACCTTCCCCGCGTTTTTCTGCATGACCGTTCCCGCCGACGGAGACTGCCGAAGAACGACGTCCCCTTCTCCTACGAGTTCATAAGCCACGCCGCTCTCGCGGCAGAGCTTTTCGGCAGAAGTTTTCGATAAATTGAGGCAATCGGGCGCGCTGACCGTTCGGTTTTCCAGCTCCGCCTCGGTATAAACGGCTTCCACTCCGAGGTAAGGCAGGATCGCTTCCATCACCGCTCCCACATAGGGAGCCGCAACGGTACTTCCGTAAAGGATGCCCGCCGTGGGTTCATCCACAATGATAATCGCGGCATATTGCGGAGCTTCCGCAGGGGCAAAGGCGACCGTCGAACAAACGTAACGTCCGAGGCTTCCCGCGTTCTTTTTTTGAGAAGTCCCCGTTTTCGCGGCAATGCGATACCCCGCGACGTAGGCATTTTTCGCACCGCCGTCGCCCGAAACACCCTCTTCGAGAATGCCCGAAACGGTCTCGCACACTTCTTTTGAAATCACTTGACGTTTGGTGTCGGCGCTGAATTTCCACACCGTGTTGCCATCGGCGTCGGTCACGGTGTCCACAAGATGGGGTGTGACGAGATACCCGCCGTTGGCAACGGCGGAAACCGCCGTAATTTGTTGAAGGAGCGTAACGTTGAAGTTTTGCCCGAAGGAATAAATGGCAAGGTCGAGATCGGTGAAATCAGCTTCGGGGATCACCACACTGCTTCCCTCCCCGGGGAGATCAACACCCGTTTTTTCAAGAAAACCGAACGTGTCCAAATAGCGATAAAAAGTGGAACCGCCGAGACGCATACCAACCGTCATCAGAACGGGGTTGCAGGATTGCTGGATCCCTTCCACAAAGGTCAAGGTTCCGTGTCCCGTGGTCTTATGGCAATGAATTTTGAACCCAAGCACATCTTTATAGCCCGGGCAGTGAAAAGTCTCCGTCAGTCGGACGACGTTTTCCTGCAACGCCATTGCGGCGGTGACGATCTTGAACGTGGAACCGGGGATGTAAGATTCCGTAATGGCTTTGTTCGACCACATGGTGAGCAGCAGTTCCCGACGTTTCGCCGCGTATTCCCCGCTGTCGGTTGAAAAGCCGCTTTCCGCAAGACACTGCACGGATTGTTCGTCCAGCGCCCAAGGGTCGTTGAGATCGAAATTCGGATAGGTGGACATCGCCAGGATCGCGCCCGTTTGAACGTTCATCACGATCCCAGCCGCGCGGTTTTGCCCGCCGGACTCGGTGTAGGCTGTCTGTAACTGCTCGTCGAGAGCCGATTGAACGAACACGTCCAACGTCGTGTGAATGTCATTTCCGTTCGCGGCTTCGATGTATTCTTCAAATTCATCGGGCATCGCGTTTCCGCGGGCATCGCGAGCGGTCACATATCTGCCGTTCTGCCCCGAAAGCTGTTCATTGTAGAAGTATTCGAGACCGTAAAGACCTTTTCCGTCGCTCCCCGTAAACCCGATTGCCTGCGAGGCAAGCGTGGCATAGGGGTAATAGCGGGTATCCACCGCTTCCACGCCGACCATGCTTTGCAGTCCGTTGGCGTCGATCAGGGCGCGAACGCGGTCGGCGACCTCTTCGGTCACGTCGCGCGCGACCGTGCGGTCAAGGTATTTCGTTTTGGATATTTCCTCTTCGAGATGCTCCCGACTCACGCCGAGAATCTCGGAAAGACCTTTTGAAATGATTTCGGAATAACGGACCCCTTCCCCGTTCCGATCGGCTTCGCTTTGCGCGTAGGCAATGCGATGAGGAGCAAGAAAGATCCGATAGGACGTAACGTTGGCGGCAAGGAGCGCGCCGTTTGCGTCGTAAATTCTACCGCGACTCGCGCGGACTTCGCTTTCGGTGGTCAGCTGGTCGATCACCTTTTGCTGATACCGCCGGTATTGTACCGTTTGCAAAAGCAGGATACGGACGAGCAATGCCGAGAACAAAAAAGCGACAAACACCAACAGAACAACCGAGCGTCGGATTGTCCGCGTGTCCGTCGGCTCCTCCGCGCGCGCGTTGTTCGGTCGAACGCGCCTTCGTTTTTTCATCGGCATCTCCCCCTCCGCGAGCGTTGCGCTCGTCTCTTAATCTTATGGACAGAGGGTCGGAGTTATGACCGAAGGAACGGAAAATTCGGATAAAACGGTGAAGGATGGAAAAAATGTGGGAATCGGTTTATAACTTCTCTGCGATCCGAAGCTTGGCACTTCTGGAGCGCGGATTGGTTTCGAGTTCATCCGCCGAAGCGGTGATGGGTTTGCGGTTCACGAGCTTCAAAAGCGGTTTCTTTCCGCAAACGCAAACGGGAAAATCCGGAGGGCAGGTGCACCCGGAAGCAAGGTCGGAAAACGTCTGCTTCACGATCCGGTCTTCCAGAGAATGGAAGGTGATAATCGCGATCCTGCCGCCCTTTGCAAGAAGAGGGACAGCGGCGCGGATGGTGGGTTCGATAACGTCCAGCTCGGCGTTCACTTCGATCCGCAGAGCTTGGAAGGAACGCTTCGCGGGATGATGACCGCCCTCGCGTGCGGCTACGGGAATGGCGCTTTTGATGATCGAAACGAGTTCCCCGGTCGTTTCAATCGGCGCCGATTCCCGCGCCCGTACGATGGCGGAAGCGATGCGGGAAGAAAAACGCTCTTCCCCATATTGCCAAAGGATCCTGCGAAGATCCTCTTCGGAATAGCGATTGACCACTTCTTTGGCTGTAAGCGGATTTCGGTTGTCCATCCGCATATCCAACGGAGCATCCGCCTGATAGGAAAAGCCCCGTTCGGCGGTGTCCAATTGGTAGGAAGAAACTCCGAGGTCAAGCAACAAACCGTTGATCTCCCTCACGCCGAGCATCCGGCATACGTCGTCGAGCTCGCGGAAATTGCAACGCACCACGCGGGCGCGGTCTCCCCAAGCCGACAATCTTTCCGTTGCGACTTTAACGGCGGTTTCATCCCGATCCAAGGCAATCAATCTGCCCTTGCTTGAAAGTTTTGCGGCGATCGCGGAGCTGTGACCCGCGCCTCCTGCCGTGCCATCCACGTAAACGCCGTCGGGACGGATGGCAAGTCCCTCGATACACGCATCCAGAAGGACGGGACGGTGAGAAAACGAAATCGTTTCTTCCATATTTTATCCGTCTCCTTCCGAATGAATACACTCAAAGACCGAAAGATTCCAATTCCGCGACCATCGCGGCAAGATCTTCGTCCTGCTTCATCTTGTTGTAGGCACTCTCGCTCCAAATTTCGGCGTAATCACCGCAACCGACCACAACGGCGCATTTTTCAATGCCCGCATAGGAAAGCAGCTCTTGCGGGAGAACGATGCGACCCTGCGAATCGGGTTCCGCCTGCGCCATGGAACCGTTGAGGAACCGAAGGGCGCGCTCGGCGAGCTTGCGGTTCTGCTCGCGGATGGGAGCGAGATAGGCTTCCCAACCTTCCATGGAATACATTTTCAGGCAATTCTCGCGCAAGCTTTTTACAACAACGAAGGAAGCGCCAAGTTCATCGCGCATTTTGGCGGGAATGAAAAAGCGGTTTTTCGCGTCAACATTGTGTTTGAATTCTCCGCAAAGCACGATCACGACCTCCCTTCTCCGCGGATTTGGAGTGATGGGCAAATCGGAAGCGGAATTTGCTCCACTTTCCACCATTTTGCTCCATTTTTCACCACTACGATTATATTATAAACGATTTCTTTTCAAATTGCAAGGGGTTTTTGAAAATTTTTTCAATTTTTTTATGATAACTTCTCCGCACCCCTTTTTTCTCGGAAATTAACCGATAAAAAACGGGCGGATATAGAAATCCGCCCCTCTGGGTATATGTGGATTATCGTGCGTATCGACGGACAGCCAATAATAAAAATTCCCCGCGTTTGTTCTTTTTCGGCAGGGGAAGTTTGAAGGGGGCTCCGCTTTTCTTGCAAGAAAAAGCGGAGCCCCCTTCAAGGTCTTGATCTTATGATCCTTAAATCTGTGCGATATAGTCGGTTCCGAAGCGCATGGCGAGCAAGTCGCAGAGGACGAGAGCGGTCACGCTGTCCACAAACACGCGGGCGCGATGAACGATGGCGGGGTCATGACGACCGCCGGAAAGTTGCGTTTCATTCTCCATCGTGGCAAGGTTGACACTCGCCTGCGGGCGGTGAATGGTCGGAGTAGGACGAACGACGCTACGGAACAGGAGCGGCATTCCGTTCGTGATACCGCCGTTGATGCCGCCGTTGTGATTGGTCAAATGGTGAACTTTTCCGTTCTCGGAGCGCAGAGCGTCGTTTGCCTCGCTTCCGCGCATCCGCGCAAATCCGAAACCTTCGCCAAACTCCACACCTTTCACGGCGGGAATGCCGAACAACGCATGGGAAAGCAGACTTTCCACACTGTCAAACCACGGTTCCCCAACGCCGGACGGTAACCCCGTAACCACCGTTTCAAGCGTACCGCCAACGCTGTCGCCGTCTTCCGCCGCCGCAAGGATCTCTTCCTGCATCCGTTCGGCGATCCGCTCGTCCAGAACGGGAAAGACCATGTCGCCCAGCGTTTCCACATCGGCAACCAGATCGTCGAAAGGACGATCCTCCAATCCCGCAAGCTCGCGGATGTGCGTGCCGATGTAAATGTCGTTTTCCTGCAAAGCCGAGATCGCGATGGCGCCCGCCGCCACCAAAGCCGCCGTCAAGCGGCCCGAAAAGTGACCGCCGCCGCGAGGATCCTGAAAACCGTGATATTTGCACTGCGCCGTGTAATCCGCGTGACCCGGACGAACCATTCCCTTCGGATAGTCGCCGCTTTGAACGTTCTCGTTCGGGATCATGATGCAAATAGGCGTTCCCGTGGTTTTCCCTTCGTAAACGCCGCTGACAATGCGAAACTCGTCGGATTCCACGCGAGGCGTCGAGATCGCGCCCTGCGGGCGGCGCAAAAGGAGCTGATGACGAATGAAATCTTCGTCAACGGTCAGCCCGGGCGCAAGACCGTCGATAACGGCGCCAACGCCCGCGCCGTGGCTCTCGCCGAAAAGCGTGAGGGTCACGGAATTGCCGAAAGTGTTTTTCATGGAAACCTCCTTTGAAAGTTATTTGCAAAGCCCGTAAGACGCCGCCAGTTTGCGGAATGCGGGCATCGAACGTTCGATCAAGTCAGGCGAAACGCAATAGGAAATGCGGACGAACCCCGTGCATCCGAAGGAATCGCTCGGGACGACCAAGAGCTCCAACGATTTGGCGCGCTCGGCGAAAGCGTTGGCGTCGGGTTCGGGAGACTCCACAAACAGGTAGAACGCGCCGTCGGGATTGATGACGCGGAAACCGCACTCCCGAAGCCCCGCGAGAAAGCGCTCGCGATTGGAGCGATAGACCGAAAGGTCGGATGTCAACCCGAGACAGTCGGGGATCATGTACTGAAACAGGCTCGGCGCACAAACAAAGCCGAGCGCGCGACCCGCACCGCAAACGGCGGCATAAATATCGGAAACCTTCTCCGCTTTGGGAGAGACCAGCACATAGCCGATGCGTTCCCCGGGGAGAGACAGCGATTTGCTGAACGAATAGCAAACCAACGTGTTGGCATAGTAGCGGGTCAGGTACGGAACCGTCACGTCGCCCCACACCAGTTCACGGTAAGGCTCGTCCGAGATCAGCCAAATGGGACTTCCCTGCTTCCGTTGGTTGACTTCGAGCAAACCAACGATCCGGCGAATGCTCTCCTCGGTCAGAACCGCGCCCGTGGGATTGTTCGGAGAATTGACGAGCAGAACGCGCGTTTTCTCGGAAAAAGCGGCTTCGAGGGATTTGAAATCGGGTTGAAGCGTTTTCGGGTCGGCGGGAACCGACACGACCTTTGCCCCCGTCCGCTCCGCGAACACACGGTATTCGGGGAAAAAGGGAGCAAGAAGGATCGCTTCGTCACCCGGGTTTAGGAGCGCCGTGAGCGAAATGGTCAGCGAAGCGGCGGCACCGGCGGTCAGGTAGATCAAATTCGCGTCAACGCCCGCGTTATAGGTGCGGTTGAGGTAGTCCGCGATCGCCGCGCGAACCGAAGGGTCTCCCTGCGCCGACGTATAGCCGTGAAGCGCAACGGGGTCTTTTTCGGACAAAAGACGAACCAACGTCTCCCGCACGCGTTCGGGCGCGGGAACGCTCGGGTTACCGATGCTGAAATCAAATACCCTGTCCGCGCCGATCTCGGCTTTGCGGCGTTTCCCATATTCAAAGAGTTCGCGGATCGCCGAACGGCGGGCGCCGAGCTCGCGCATTTTTTCATTCATGGTTTTATATTCTCCCGATAGTGAATTTGATACTATATATTATACAAACAAACAGAAAGAAAGTCAAGTAAAAAAACGTCCACACGCGCATTTTTTATCCCGAAAAAGCAAAAATGCCGCGTTCGGGACGTTTTTCCGAACGCGGACAGTCGTTCATCCGTCGTTTTTAGCGGACGAAGCGGAACTTTCGAGCTTTTTCAGCGCCTTCAATTCCTTCAAAAAGGTGTCGATATCCTTGAATTCCCGATAAACCGAGGCAAAGCGGACGTATGCGACCTCGTCCCGCGCTTTGAGCTTTGCCATCACCATTTCGCCGATTTCCTCGGAGGTCACTTCCACACGAAGAGAATTCTGCAATTCGGACTCGATTTCGGCAACCAACGCCGTCGCGTCAACGGGGCGTTTCTGCGTGGCTTTCAGAATATCGCCGAGCAATTTCTGACGGTCGAAAAGTTCCTTTTCGCCGTTCTTTTTGACCACGATGATCTGCGTGGATTCAATCGTTTCAAAGGTGGTAAAGCGTTTTTGGCAGGAGAGACATTCGCGGCGACGGCGGATGCTGTTTCCTTCCTCGATCGGACGAGAATCGATCACCTTGCTTTCGGGGAAACCGCAGGCGGGACATTTCATATCGGTCACGCTCCTTTCAAACAAAATATGCCGTTTTTTCCGAGTTTCACCACTATATCTATGATATTATACCACATTTTTCCTTATTTGTAAAGGGATTTTGCAAAAATAACCGCCCCTGTGAACAATTCTTCGATCATTTCGCAGAGCGTGCAAGGGGTCACGTAACCGTCGCGAACCGAACGGTAGCAGTCCGCGGCAAAACAAATATCGTTCCCAAGCGAAACTTCCTCGCATTCGGAGCCGCTCGTCACGGACATCCGAAAGCGCATGGGTTCGTCCTCCGCGTCGATCAAGCGATAGCGGAAAAACATTCCGCCGCAAGTGACCGTTTCATCCGACAAAATTCGTCCGATTTCTCTTTTTTTCATTGTTTTTCTCCGTTTATATGTAAAATTCGCCCGTCAAACGGACGCGCACAATACTATTATATCAACCCCAAAAGCGTGAAATTCCAAACGAAAAAAGCCCTCTTTTGGGAAAGTTTACCAAAAAATCGGCTTGGTTCGGCAGTGAAAAGACTTGTTTTTTGGATATTTGCGCCATATTCTGAATTTTCATGCAAAAAAGGCAATTACATTTCCGCGAGCGCGGCGACTTGGAAAAAGTTTTCACTTGATTTTCTGCATAAACGGTAGTAAAATGGTTTTACAGCAAGCAAAAAATATGCAATTTCGACCACACGATATCAAAATATTCATTTTCCGAAAAACGAATGAAAATGCGAATGGAAGGAGAATCCGACATGAAAAACAAACTCAATATACATATCCCCGCCCGTCCGGCGCTTTGGATTCTTCGGCTCGGACTTCCGATCATCGTCATCGAAGGGATCGCCATTCTGATCTCCTATCTGAACGACCGAAAAGCGGACGTCCTACTCGCCAACGATCTGTGGTCAACCGCCCTTTCGGATTTTCTGACCGCCGTCATCGTGGCAGTCGGACTTGCCTTCTTCGCGGACGCGATCGACGCGGATATACAGAAAAGAAAGAGATAAGTTTTTCGATAACGGGAGAGGGGAGAACTTCTTTCAAGAAGTTCTCCCCTCTCCCGTATTTTTTACATCAGAGATTTGTAAAGAGCAATGATATCCTCGAGCGTCGGGTCTTTCGGGTTGCCGGGGCGGCATGCGTCCGCCATGGCGGACTCGGCGAGAAACCGAATATCCGCTTCCTTGGCAATGCCTTTGAGGTCCTGCGGAATACCAACGTCTTTGGAAAGCCGGCGAACGGCATCCACAGCGGCTTTGCGGTATTCGGCTTGCGTCATTTTCTCGGTACCTTCCACACCCATCGCCTTCGCAATATCGCGGTACTTCTCACCCGTGGCGGGAGCGTTGTATTCCATCACGGTCGGGAGCAAAATGGCGTTGGCAACGCCGTGGGGCGTGTCGTAAACGGCGCCGAGCGAATGCGCCATGGAGTGAACAATGCCAAGCCCCACGTTGGAAAATCCCATACCGGCAATATACTGACCGAGCGCCATGCCCTCTCTGCCCTCGGGCGTGTTTGCAACGGCACCGCGCAGATTCTTCGCGATCAGTTCGATCGCTTTGAGATGGAGCATATCGGTCATTTCCCAAGCGCCCTTGGTAATGTAACCTTCAATGGCGTGTGTCAGCGCGTCCATACCGGTAGAAGCGGTAAGCCCCTTGGGCATCGTGTTCATCATTTCGGGATCGACGACGGCGACCACGGGAATATCATGCACGTCCACACAAACGAATTTTCTCTTTTTCTCCACGTCGGTAATCACGTAGTTGATCGTGACCTCTGCCGCCGTACCCGCCGTGGTGGGAACGGCAATGATGGGCTTGGATGGGTTCTTCGTGGGAGCCACGCCTTCAAGGCTGCGAACGTCCTCGAATTCGGGGTTCGCAATGATAATGCCAATGGCTTTTGCGGTATCCATGGAAGAACCGCCGCCAATGGCGATCAGGTAATCCGCACGGCTCTTTTTGAAAGCGGCAACACCGTGCTGCACGTTTTCGATCGTGGGGTTCGGCTTGATCTCGGTGTAAAGTTCGTAGGGGAGCTTCGCACCGTCGAGAACGTCGAGCACCTTTTGGGTCACACCGAATTTGACCAGATCGGGGTCGGAGCAGACGAGCGCCTTTTTCAAACCTCTTCCCTTTACTTCGCCAACGATCTCTCGGATCGCACCCGCGCCGTGATAGGAAGTTTCGTTAAGAACAATTCTTGCCATGGTTGTTTCCTCCGTTTTTTCTTTGAAAATGCCGGACACCGACATTTTTCTTGTTTTTATTTTACCATATTCTTCCCGATTTTGTCAAGACATTGACAAACTTTTTGAAAAAAGACGGTGAGAAAGGATAAAATCGCCACCGAAAAATCAACTCAATTCCACGCGCAAACTTTGCAAAATCTTTTTTTCCTCGCGGGAGACCTTGACCTGAGAAAGTCCGAGTTCGTCCGCGGTTTCCTGTTGGGTGCGGTTGCGGAAATAGCGAAGCAGAATGATCTTGCGCCAGAGCGGTGGGAGCTTGCCGATGGATTGAGCCAACGCCACACGGTCGCAGATGCGCTCGGTCTCCCGTTCGGATTCCTCGTCGGAAAGCGTGCTTTCCAGCGTGAGGTTGCTGTCCTCGCCGTGCACGGTTTCCGAAAGAGATGCGATGGGTGCAAGCGCGTCGAGCGAGACGGCGGCTTCTTCCGCACAAAGGCCGCAGAGAGCCGCGAGTTCCCCGATCCCAGCGTCCCGCCCTTCCTCGGCGAGGATGCGATTTTTTTCGCGCATCAAAGCAAGACCCTGTTTGCGGTAAATGCGGCTGACCTTGATCGGCCCGTCGTCGCGCAGGTGACGGCGGATCTCCCCGACGATGAGAGGGACGGCATAGGTGGAAAAGAGCGTCCCGTGATCGGGGGAAAAGGAGCGGATCGCCTTGATCATTCCGATCGTGCCGATCTGCATAAGGTCGTCGTATTCGGTACCGCGCCCCAGGAAACGGAGAACGACGCTCCGCACCAAACCCGTGTTTTCCTGCACCAAAGCTTCCTCGGCGGTCGGGTCACCCGCGCGGAAGCGGTCGAGAAGCATCCTGTTGCGAGCATGAACGGTCGCCTCTCCGACCATTTCCAAAGCCTCCCCCATGGGTTATTTATGTAAACGTTTGAGCAAGGTCACGGTGGTTCCCCGCCCTGCGCGGCTGGAAACGCGGACGGTGTCGCAGAAACTCTCCATCACGGTAAAACCCATTCCCGAGCGTTCCCCTTCGGCGTCGGTGGTAAAGAGGGGTTCGCGAGCCTTTTTGACGTCGGCGATCCCACAGCCGCGGTCGCGGATCTCTACCTGAACGATGCGACCCTCGCAGAGCTTGACAACGATGCGAATATCCCCAACGGTGTCACGGTAGGCGTGAACGATGCAGTTTGTGACCGCTTCGGAGACGGCGCATTTGAGGTCGGCGAGTTCAACGGCGGTAGGATTGAGCTGGGCGCAGAAAGCGGCAACGGCGGCGCGAGCCATCCCCTCGTTGACCGAGAGGGACGGCAAGGTCAAATCGAGTTCGTTTTCCACGCGGGCGGAATAATCAACGGTGGTTCTGTTCATGGTTTCGGTTCCTTTCCTGATTGGTGTATTTGATCGTGATAAGACGCTCCATGCCCGCAAGAGAGATCATTTTCAGGGCGGCGGGAGAAGGGTCGAGAACAACGAAATTCCCGCCGTAGCGACGGACGAGGGAAAAACGGCCCATCATAAGTCCGAGACCCGAACTGTCCATAAAGTCGATGGCGGAGAGGTCGAGGCAAACGCGGGCAGGGCGCTCGGAGAGCAATTTTTCGTCAATATGCGTGCGGACGTCAACGGCAGAATGATGGTCGATCTCACCGAAAAGACGGATGACGAGAGCATCGCCGCGGGTTTCATAAACGATCTGATGATTGGTTCTGATCATATCCAAGGGGTTCCTTTCCAAGGGAAATGCTTGTCCGATTGGGACCATAATACCACGGCGCGCGCGTAAAAAATGTCGGAACATGGCGGGAAAGCCGAAAAACCGACCGCAAAAAATGACAAAAAAACTCCACCCCCGAAGGGGTGGAGAAAAAAATTTTTTATTTAGACAACCGGAAAAATTTTATCACAAATAAGCCATACAACACCCATAACAATTATACCAAGAATAATGATGATGAAACTTATAATCACATCACGAATTCTTCCTTTATGGCATTTATTCAAATAAAACCAGAGAAAGAAGCAAAAAAGGAAAAAAACGATTGCCATTATTAAAATGGGTATTATTTTGTTTTTCATCATATTCTCCTCATACTTTAAATTGTTTTCTAATATAATTATTTAACATTGGAAGTTCGTTATATTTCAGACCGCAAACCGTTCCGTCGAGATCATACAGGTACTCGTTCGTATATCCCGTGCAGTTGCAGCAGGTATCTTCAACGATCTCTTTGAGAATGTTGGTGCCGTCGAGAATGTATTTATGGGTTTTGCAGTTCTCAACCTTTTCAATCCGGATCCCGTCGTTGTTGTAGCGATAGGTGTTTCCGTCAAAGGATTTCAGCTGCCGACCCTTTTCCCATGCCAGCGTATGCCCAAGATAGTTCGTCGGGTTGCCGTTGGATTTATTATACCATAGAACACATTCTTTGTCAACAAAGAAGAATGACCGACAGGGTAAATGCCCGTCGGTCATCATTCTTCTCAAAGCAAATTCAGATTTGTTCCTTGACTTTGGAGGCCTTGCCCACTCTGTCGCGGAGATAGTAGAGCTTGGCGCGTCTGATCTTACCGACGCGGATGATGTCCACTTTCGCCACGTTCGGGGAATGGATCGGGAAAGTCTTTTCCACGCCGACGCCGTAGGAAACACGTCTGACCGTGAAGGTCTCGGAGATCCCGCCGCCGTGCTTTGCGATCACGGTGCCCTCAAACATCTGGATTCTTTCTCTCGCACCCTCTTTGATTTTGTTGTGAACGCGAACGGTGTCACCGATGCGGACAACGGGTACTTCCTGCTTCAATTGCTCGTTGGTAAAAGCCTCAATTTTGTTCATGATTGAGTCCTCCTTGAAATCGGGCGTTCATGCGAGCATGCAGCGGACCACCCTCGTAATCACGTGCGCGAACCGCGCAACAGGGGTATTATATCACATTCTTTTCGGTTTTGCAAGTGTTTTTTTGATATTTTTTCAACTTTTTTCATAAAGTTCAGAAAACGCCCGTTTCGGAAAGGGGAAATAAAACGCCGACATCAATTCCATGCCGAAAGCACTTCCCCGCCTTCCCTTCGGAAGCAAAAAAACTCTTCACACCTTGCGGCATCTTTCAAAAACAGGGACATTTTTCCGTTTCAAAGCAAAAATAAACTGTTTTTGTGTTGTTATTTGTCGATTTTTGAAATAAGATTTAGAATTGTTTTATATTTTTGAGGATAATTGGAATTGCCGCGTCCGCCACAAATCCGTTCAGTGCTTCCCCGCGCGCAATTCTCTCGCGCACGGCGGTCGAACTCAACGTTGCGTGTTCCCCGCAGGAGTGAATGAGCTCGGTGCGAAAGCGCGGATTGTGCGCGCAGTTCCACTCATCCTGTAAACGCTCGTAGGCAAGATCGGTCTCATTGCGATAACCTTTGCAAACCGCGTCCGCGCCGAGACGGTCAAAAAGATCGACGAGCATTCCGCGGTCGGCGATCACACGGACGTTCGGAAGCGCCCGAACGCTTGCTTTCGCGATCCGAACGCGGGTCTCCATGTCGAAAAAGACCTGCTTTTCGTTGTTCGTCATCACCGCCACCACCACCTCGCGATAGCGTTTCGCCGCGTCGGCGATCAAATCAAGATGTCCGAGCGTCATCGGGTCGAAACTCCCGGGAACGATGGCAAGATCATAATTTTGCGTCATAGAACCGTCTCCTCTCCGCGCCATTCAAGTAAGGTAACGTGTGCCGCACCGTGACGCACCTGCCGCCGAATGTCAAAAGCCGAAGCAAACGGCTCACCGCCGAACACGTCTTCGGAAGCGCCCGTTTCGCAAAGGATCAGCGCCCCGGGGAGCAAAAGCTCGCGGCGCAGCATTTCGCGCAAAACGGTCGGAACGGCACCGAGCGCATAGGGCGGGTCAAGGAACACCAGATCGAATTTTTGCCCGTGCGGATGACGGAGATAAGAAAGGAAGTCGGTGTTCACGACCGTTCCCACACCGTCGAATTTCGTTTTTTGCAGATTTCTCCGAACAATGGAAACCGCCTCGCGCGCCCGATCGACGAATACCGCGCTTTGCGCCCCGCGACTGATCGCTTCGATCCCGAGCTGACCGGACCCCGCAAACAAATCAAGCACCCGACGTCCTTCGATCTCGAATTGGATCATGGAAAACATAGCTTCCTTGGTGCGCTCGGAAGTTGGGCGGGTCGTTTCGCCTTCAAGCGTGTCCAACCGGACGCCTTTGGCAGTTCCCGTAATCACTCGCATCATGTTTTGTTCTCCTTGTTGTGATAGCGGGCAAACACCGCTTCCGCGTCCCGCCGCGAGATCCCTTTCACGGCGGCAAGCTCCTCCGTCGACGCACGTTTAACGCCCGCAAGCCCCCCGAAGGCGGCAAGCAGTTTTTTCGCCTTCTCGTCGCCGATCCCGCGGATCGACGTCAGCACGGATCGAGATAAAGTCTTATTCTTTGCCTGCTCCATCACCCGAACGGTATAGCGGTGAATCTCTTCCTGAATGCGGTAGATCAGGGTGAAAATGTCGCGTTCTTTGGCAATGTTGATCTCTTCGTTCTCGGTGCAAAGGGCGCGCGTTTTGTGGAAATCATCCTTGACCATTCCGAATACGGGGATATGATCCAACCCCATTTCCCGCATTTTTTCACGAACCGTTGAAACGTGTCCGCGCCCGCCGTCGAGCAGGATGAGATCGGGCATTTCGGAAAAAGAGCCGTTCCCGTCCGATAGGTGGGAAAGCCGACGTTCGATCGTTTCCCGCATGGAAGCATAGTCGTCGGTCGTTCCGATCACGTTTTTGATTTTGAAACTGCGGTAGTCGGATTTGGAAAAAGAACCGTTCTTATAAACGATCATTCCCGCCGTCAATTGCTCCGATCCGAAATTGGAAATATCGTAGGCTTCGATCCGTTCGGGATAAACTTCGAGGTGCAGAAGCGAGGCGAGGTGCGCGATCGTCCCTTCCTGCTTTTCGGAATCCATCCGGTAGCGTTTCGCGCGTTCGGCAGCGTTCTTTTGCACAAGGTCGCAAAGCGTGCGAAGCGAACCGCGCTCCGGCGTATGCACGTCGATTTTCCGACCCGCGAGCGACGTCAGCGTTTTTTCGATCAATGCTCTGTCTTCGGCATCCATCGCAAATCCCAACAGCACGCGCGGCGGAACATACTCGCGGGATTGATAATGTTCCAGCAGAAATGCCGTGAGATCGTCGGGGATCCCGTCGGCGCCGAACAAAAAGTCTGCCGAATCGTGAACGACGCCCCCGCGGATATAGAAAGCCGAAATACACGTGCAAAAATCATCCGACCAGAGCGCGAACACATCCTGTTCGGCGTCGGGAGACGCAACCACCGTCTGCTTTTCGCGGATCGCGTCCAGCGCGCGAATGGTATCGCGGCATTTTGCCGCCGCTTCATAGCGTTCGGCTTCCGCATCGGCGAGCATCTGCTCTTCCAACACGCGGCGCACGCGGTCGTTCTTTCCGTTCAGAATGTCCGCCGCGTATTTCATGGCGGTACGGTGCTCCTCCGCGCTCACGCGACCCGTGCAAAGCCCCGCGCATTTTCCCATCTCGTAATAAATGCAGGGTCTGCCGCGACCGATGTCACGCGGGAAACTGCGGCGGCAGGTTGGCAATCGGAGCGTGCGGGAGAGCATTTCGATCAGCGCGTAAGCCGTCCCCGATCCCGAATAGGGACCGAAATATTTTCCCCGATCCGCGTCGCGGCGACGGGTGAACACCATGCGCGGATATTCTTCCGCAGTGATCTTGATATAAGGATAGGACTTCGCGTCTTTGAGTTTGATATTGTATCGGGGCGTGTACTGCTTGATGAGCGTGTTTTCCAGGGACAGCGCTTCCATTTCGTTGGCGCAAAGATAGTAGTCGAAATCCCGCACCATGGAAACCATGCGCCCTGTTTTGACCGACTTCTCGTTATTTTGAAAATATTGAGAGACGCGGTTTTTCAGCTTTCGCGATTTCCCGACGTAAATGACCTTTCCCGCGCGGTCACGCATGATATAAACGCCCGGCGAGAGGGGCAACGTATTGGCTTTTTCGAGCAAACGAAAACGAATTTCCTCGGCGGTTTCCATCGACTGCCAACCTCCTTCGGGTCAAATTGGGAAAAATAACGGTGTGCGATCCGGGAAACAGCACAAAGCTCCGGCGCACACCGTTCTATCAATATTCCGGTCGCGGTTTCGGCTCAAATATCGGAAAAGCCGCTGTTGATCAACTCTTCCAAGCCGTCCAGCGCGTCCTCTTCGCCTCTTCCGTCCGCAGTCAGGGTAATGGTCATCCCTTTGGCGATCCCCAAGGAAAGCACACCGAGCAAACTTTTGGCATTGACTTTGCGGTCATCCTTCTCGATCCAGATCGAGCACGGATAGCTGTTTGCTTTCTGAATGAAAAATGTTGCGGGTCTTGCGTGCAAACCGCTTGTATTGGTAATGACGACATCGCGTGAAATCATGTGCGATCGCTCCTGTTTTCCGATCCGTTTTCCGACGTCGGTCGGCGGAATCGTTTTTTTCTTACCAATAGTATATCAAAAAAAAACGTCAAAATCAATAGTCATTCTGACCGTTTTTCAAATTTACAGCGCTTTTTTTTGTGCAATTCGTTTGAAAAAAACGTCATTTTCGTCATTTTGCGCTCGAAAAGGAGCGAACGGTAAGCGCGATAGAGGCGCGGGGCGAATAAAGACGGTAGGTTTCCCCAATCAAAATTGCGTGACCGTTTCCCCGAAAAAGCGTTCCTTCCCGTTCGCTTCCCAGCAAAGAAACGGTCAGAACCGCGTCGACCTGCGTCCCTTCGGGGTAGCGCCCCGAAAAACGGTTTCCCCCGTTCCGTAAAATTTCCTCGCGCGGAACAACGGAAATTTCCGAGATCTCGCCGAAAAAATCCCCTGCGTCGGTATAAAGCTTTTCACCCATTTGCACGCATTCCGCCGTTCGGGCGTCCACGTTCAGCCATTCGGCAACGACCGAGTATTCTTCCGGCGCGTCCCCCGCTTCGGCGCGGAACACCCCCGCACGACGTGCAACGCCGACCACGGCAAACAGCGCCAAAAAGACGAGAAAAAAGTCCGTCGCGCGAAAACGAACGTTTCCCTGCGGCTCCTTCATGTCACCGCCTCCTTTACCGCAACGGTCAGAACACCCGCGGCGAAGGAAGAACCGATCCGATAGTTCCCGATCTCACCCGCACACACGCGGATGTCACCCACGCGATAATCGACCCCGCGTACCGCGTTCATCCGAACCATGATCTCCGTTTCGGTCAAGCCGTCCGCCGCACCGTAAACGAACGCGCCGTTTTGCAAATAAAAGGCGCGGTACGGACGAACGGAAACCGACACCACGTCACCGAAGCGAACGGTTCCGTTTTCGTTTCGAACGGCATCCCCCACCACGATCGAAGGCGTCGTTTCGGACGCCTTCAACCGCAGAACGCAAACGATGGGAACCGTCGGCGGTGTCGAACGTTCGCGATACCAAAAGAGAAACCCGAACAGCGCCAGAGCGGCGGCAAGAACGGTCAAAATGACCCAATCGAGCGTGTTGAACCGACGGACTTCACGATCCATAAAAACTCTCCTCTCCCGCCGCTTCCGTTTGTGCGAGCAACAGAGCGGCAACGAACCAGATCAAATAGAACAGGGTGGGCTGATACCACAGGTGATCGAACATTCCCATTACCGAAAGCGACACGAGCGCCGACATTGTTCCGAGCATCAATGCACCGTCGGAATTTGACGAATTTGCGGAGCGTGCGGCGAAAAAGCTTCGGGAAAGCAACCACAAGACCGTCAACAGCAGAACGACCGACACAATGCCGTATTCCACGGCAACTTGCAGAAAAACATTGTGGGCGTGCATCACGCTCTCGGTCCCGGAAACGGCGAATTTCGGAAAAACCGCATGAAAAGCGTTCTCTCCGCTCCCGATCCCGAAAGGGTGCGCGCGGATCATGCGGACAACGCCTTTCCATGTATTCACGCGGTAACGCGAGGAACTCTCCGCAAGGTTCCCAATGCTCTCAAAACGTTTCCTGATCCCGTTTGGGAGCCACGGCAGAACACCCGTAAGCGCGAGCGGTGAGACCATGAGTGCAACGAGCGTTCCCCGCCCCAGCAAAAGCAGAAAAAAGACGGTTGCCGCAATCGCACCGAGCCATGCGCCGCGCGACCAAGTAAAGATCAAACAAACGCCGGAAAGAAAAAGCGGAATGAGTGCGAACCAATGTCCGCGCTCGGTTGTGAACAGAGCGCCGAGCGAAAGCGGAAAAACGATTAAAAGGAAAACGGCGAGAATGTTTGGGTTTCCGAAGGTCGAACTGACGCGCCCGCCGAGATCTCCGAAGCGGGAAACGTCCAACCAGCGAACCTCGCCGCGCCCCAACAGGTATTGCACCACTCCGATCGCCGCGCAAACGCTGCCCGAAAAGAGCAGACAACCGATCGCGCGCCTGCGCCAAAGCGCCGAGGTCAACCCCGTGCGAACGGGAAACCATGCGGCGAGCAGATAAACGGCAAGCAAAGCGCCCAAACCGTCCACTCCCGCCGCGGTCACCGCACTCCCCGCGATCAAAATTGCCGCAAAGAGCAAAACGGCAAAGTCGATTTTCAGGAAACGGTACTGCCGATGACCGCTCAACGCTTTCGGGACCCAACAAACGAACGAAAACAACGAAAGACCGCCCAATAGGAGCGAAGGGTGCGGCAGAAGCCCGAAAAAAGGAAAGCCGAGCAAAATCGGGATCAAAGTGACCTCTGGAACAGCAAACCCCAACAAAAGCACCAATGAACCCGAAATGACGACGGGAAGCCACATGGGGTGAACAAAAGCCGACAATACCCCCAAAGCAAAGCCCGCAAACAGTGCACGAAGCGTATGGGTGGCACGAGGCAGCGCCTCAAACAATGAAAGAGAGAAACGGCAAAAGCCGAGCAGAAAATTCCCCGTCAGAAAATCGTTCGTTAACCCATGTGCAACCGTTCTGCCCGAAAAGCAGAGCGACAAAGCCGAGACCGAAACCGCAAGCGGAATGCCGAACACGGGGTTCCGCAGTTCAAACGGAACGCGGATCAAAGCGACCGCGACCGACGACAGCCCCCAAGCGAAAAGAAAGAACCCGACGCTCCGCAAATGCGCGGAGAAAAAACCGTCGCGCGCCATACGAAACCACCGAAAGAGAATGCCGGACTCGCTCTCGCGGAGCACGTTTCGATGCCATCGACCGCGACGAGCCGAGCCCTGCCCCCGTTCGTCATCCGGCCGCCCCAACGCCCCCAACAAACGGCTGTTCCCCGCCGCCGAGCGCAAACGGTCTGCCGCCTTTTCCAAACTTTCCCGTATCATAAGAAAACCCCCCTGCACCGCGAAGCCGAACGTTCTCGCGATGTAAGGGAGTTTTTTCAACTATGAGTTATGAACTATGAGTTCAAAAGGTCGGGTCGCTGTTCTTCGGTGCGGCGGCGCGCCTCCTCTTCCCGCCAGCGTTCGATGTTTGCGTGATGACCCGAAAGAAGAACGTCGGGAACCGTCCGACCGTGAAATTCGTAGGGGCGGGTATATTGCGGATATTCGAGGAGTCCCGAAGAAATGCTTTCCTTTTCGTAGCATTCGGGATCGGCAAGAACACCGGGAACCAAACGAGCCACGGTGTCCACCAGAATACAGGCGGGAATTTCACCGCCCGTGAGAACAAAATCGCCGATGGATATTTCCTCGTCCACGATCTCTTCCACAATACGGCTGTCCACACCTTCGTAATGGCCGCAAAGAAGAATCAGATTGTCGTAATCCCGCGCGAGTTTTTCCGCGCGTTTTTGCGTGAGCACCTTTCCCGCCGGGGAAAGATAGATCACGCGCCTACGCCCCGTGTAGCCGTCAATATCCTGCCTTTTCAGGATCGCCTCATAGCAGTTCCAGATCGGGGGCGCCATCATCAGCATCCCCTTTCCGCCGCCGTAGGGCGTGTCGTCCACGCGGCGGTGTTTGTCCTCGGTGTAGTCGCGGATGTCGAAAAGATTGACCTCGATCGCGCCGTTCTTCTGTGCGCGCCCGAGAATGCTCTCGCCGAGAACCGTCCCCACAAGAGCGGGAAACAGCGTCATAATATCAAATCTCATACGTTTTCCGCACCTCCGTCCAAAAGCCCCGGGATGGGTCGGATGTAAACCGCGTTCTCCACGTCCACACGTACCACGAATTGCGGCACGTCGGGAACCAGCGCCTCGCCGCGAGGGGTCATAACCGTAAAAAGGTTCGTCCGTCCGCGAGTGTCCACTTTCGTCAATGTTCCGAGCGTTTCTCCCGTGTCCGCGTCTTTCACGGGCAGGTCGATCACGTCGGCAAGGAAATAGCCGCCGTCCGGCAGATGAAAATCATCGCGAGCGGCATAAACGAGCTTGCCGCGCAAAGCGTTTGCGCGATCTTCGGTGTCAACGCCTTCCAATTCGGCAACCACAAACGCACCGAGAACCGATGCGCGACGGACGGCGACGGGACGGTAGCCGCCGTTCTCCGAAAGCCAGAGCGTTCCGAGTCCCGCGAGCACCTTGGGGCTGTCGCAACGAGATTCGAGTTTGACGGCTCCGCGAAAACCGTGGGTGTTGATGATCTTTCCGCATTCCAGATATTCGTGCTTCATGTCGTTTCTCCTTTGCGCCCGCGTTCGATTCTCCCGAAACTACGATTATTGTAACACAAAACCGAAAAAAAATCAACCGATCCGAACGATTTTTCGTGCTTTCTCCTTTCCGTTTCTTGCAAGAGGAGCAAAAAAATCGAAAAACTTGAAGGAATTTACAAAAAGGACTTGCAACCGAAACAATTTTGCGGTACAATAGAATATCATGAAAAAACGGAGGATACCCCAATGACAAACACTTTGGTTCGGCTTCTCGCGGTCGATCTCACCACATGGCTCATGCCCATTCTGCTGGTCGTGCTGTTGGTGGTCATGTACTTTTTCGGCATTCGCCCGCAGAGAAAGAAAGAGAAAGAGGACAACGCCATGCGCAACGCGCTGGCTGTCGGCGACGAGATCACCACGATCGGCGGCATCATCGGTAAGGTCGTGAGCATCAAAGAGGAGACCTGCGTGATCGAGACCGCGCACGAGCGCACCAAGATCCGCATTCTCAAAACGGCGATCAGCCGCGTGGACGTCAAGGCGGAGGACACCGCCGACTGACGTCCGGCAAAACCGCCCGCATAAAATGACCCGTGAACGCATATTCTGGAAACGGAACCGTTCACGGGTCATTTATGTTTGGGAGGAAACCGATATGAGAACCGCAGAAAGAAAACCGAAAAGAAGAAACGCAAACCCGACCGCCGCGCCGTGGAAACCCGTGTTGACCGCGCTTGCGAAGACCGCCGCCGTCGGCATCCTGCTGATCCTTGCCGCGTCGCTCGGCATCTGTTTTACATCCGATCCCGACCGTTATATTCGCCCGATCGCCGTCGTTTGCGCCGCGCTGACCTTTTTGGCGGGCGGCTTTTTTGCCGCGAATAGCAATTCCGAAGCCCCGCTCGGGGCGGGAGCGGTAAACGGGCTGATCCTTTCGGCGCTCACGCTCGCGCTTTCCCTGCTCTTCCGCAAAACGGCGGTCGGCTATCCAACGTGGGCGGTAGCGCTTATGCACGGCGGCATGATCCTGCTTTCGCTCCTCGGCGCGTACCTGACCATTCTGCACGGCAAACGGGCAAAACCCCGCAAACGGCGAAAAAAGCACGCGTGATAAAAAACGCCGAATTTTCCGTGCGTCCCATCGAAAACCTCTGTTTTTTGTCTGTTTTTCGGCAAAAAACAGGGGTTTTATCGGTTTCTCCCGCAAGACAATCTCCATTCCTATCGCAATACGACCCCGAAAAAGCACTTTCATAAAAAATGTTCATTGTTTATTCATAATAAAGCTGTATAATAGAGATTAGTTATATTTGTAAGTATCGGAGATTTGCATGAAGAAACTCTTCCCCTTTTTGAAGCCATATCGTCCCGAAACCATCCTCGCGCCGCTGTTCAAGCTGTTGGAAGCGGTGTTTGATTTGCTTGTTCCCATCATCGTCAAGCAGATCATCGACAAAGGGATCGCAAACGGTGACAAGCCCTTCATCTGGCGAATGGTCGGCATTCTCGGCGTATTCGCGGCGGTGGGGCTCGTTTGCGCGCTCACGGCGCAGTATTTTGCCGCGCGTGCCGCCGTCGGGTTCGGAACGGGATTGCGAAGCGCACTGTTCCGCCGCATTCAGGGATTTTCCTATCGGGAAACCGACCGCGCGGGAACTTCCGCGCTCATCACGCGCATGACTTCGGACGTGAACCAAGTCCAATCGGGGATCAATCTCACCCTCCGTCTTTTGCTCCGCTCGCCCATCATCGTCATCGGAGCGATCGTCATGGCATTCACGGTGGACGTCAAAGGCGCGTTGGTTTTCGTGGTGGCGGTGCCCCTGCTCGCCCTTGTGGTGTTCGCGATCCTGCTTGCGAGCTTCCCGCTCTATCGCCGCGTGCAGCACAACCTCGACCGCGTCACGGGCTTGACCCGTGAAAATCTGACGGGCGTGCGCGTCATTCGCGCGTTTCGGCGCGAGGAAGAAGAAATCGCGAACTTCGAGGCGGCAAACGACGAACACCGCCGCGTGCAGATTCTCGTCGGGAAGCTCTCGGCATTCATGAACCCGCTCACGCTTCTGTTGGTGGACGGTGGAGTCATCGCTCTGCTTCTTTTGGGCGCGATCCGCGTCAATAACGGCTATATGACCACGGGTGCCGTCATTGCGCTGACCAACTATATGGCGCAAATTTTGGTCGAGTTGGTCAAGTTTGCAAACACGGTCTTTACCGTCAATAAAGCGCTTGCCTGCGCCGGCCGCATCCAAACGGTTCTGGAAACACCCGTCGGAATGCCGCAGGTGCCGACGACGGACGACGAAAGCGACAACGACAGCGCCGTGACCTTCCGAAATGTCTCCATGACCTACGCAGGTAACTCCGCACCCTCGCTTTCGGGCATTGATCTTTCGGTGCGGCGAGGCGAAGTGATCGGGGTCATCGGCTCCACGGGTTCTGGAAAAACCACGCTCGTGAACCTCATTCCCCGTTTCTATGACGTAGACGAAGGAGCCGTGCTCGTGAACGGGCGCGACGTCTGTGCATGGAACACCGAAGAACTGCGAAAAAAGATCGCGGTTGTGCCGCAAAAAGCCGTCCTCTTTCGGGGAACGGTTCGTTCCAACCTGCTTTGGGGGAACGAAAGCGCGGATGACGAAACACTTTGGAAAGCACTCGCCGCGGCACAGGCAAAAGAGTTCACCGAACAGAAGGAAGGCGGACTGGACGCACCCGTAGCACAGAACGGCAGGAACTTTTCCGGCGGTCAGCGGCAACGGCTCACGATCGCCCGCGCATTGGTGCGCAAAGCCGAGATCCTGATCCTCGACGACAGCGCTTCGGCGCTCGACTATGCCACCGAAGCCGATCTGCGAACCGCTCTGCGCGAATTGCCCGAACATCCCGCGGTGTTCATCATTTCCCAACGCACCGCCTCCATCCGACACGCCGACCGCATTCTCGTTCTGGAAGAGGGACGCCCCGTCGGTCTCGGAACGCATGAAGAATTGCTCACTTCCTGCGCGGTTTACCGCGAGATCTATCAATCGCAGTTTCGGAAGGGGGGCGAAACGGCATGAAAACGCGGAAAAGGACCCCGAAATTCGATCGAAAAACCGTTCGGCGCGTGTTAAAACTGCTTCGCGCCGAGCTTCCCCTGTTCCTGCTCTCGCTCCTCTGCGCGCTCGTTGCCTCGGCGCTGTTGTTGGCGATCCCTCTCTTCGTGGGAAACGCGATCGACTTGATCGTCGGCAAAAACAACGTGGATTGGGACGGTGTGCTCCGCTATGCCGTTCTCATCGGCGTCTGCGTTCTCGTCACGGCGGTTGCGCAATGGACGATGACCGCGCTGAACAATCGCATTGCCTACGGCATGGTCGCGCGACTGCGAAACGAAGCCTTCCGAAAACTGCAAAAATTGCCGCTTTCCTACCTTGACAGTCATTCTTCGGGCGGGATCGTCAGCCGCATGATGACCGACGTGGAGCAGTTCACCGACGGGCTTCTCATGGGCTTCAATCAATTCTTCACGGGCATCGTCACCATCGCGGGGATCATCGGCATCATGCTTGCCATCAACCCGAAGATCGCCGCCGTGGTCATCCTCATCACGCCGCTTTCCCTCTTTGCGGCATCATTCATCGCGTCGCGAACCTATTCCATGTTCAAAAAGCAGTCCGAAGTCCGCGCCGAGCAAACCGCGATGATCGACGAATATATCGGCAACCATAAAACGGTCGTCGCGTTCGGACACGAGAACGAGGGGCAGGCGGAATTCGACGAGATCAACGAGCGGCTCGGCAAGTGTTCGCTCCGTGCGCTCTTCTTCTCTTCCACGACCAATCCCACAACCCGTTTCGTGAATAACCTCGTATATGCGGGCGTGGCACTCACGGGCGCCCTGCTCTGCCTGCCGATCGGCGCCGCCGCCTTCACGGTGGGACGGTTGACCGCGTTTCTTTCTTATGCCAATCAGTATACCAAACCGTTCAACGAAATATCGAGCGTTCTCGCCGAAATCCAGAATGCGTTGGCGTGCGCCGCAAGACTCTTTGAACTGCTCGACGAGGAACCCGTCGCGCCCGACGCCCCCGACGCCGTTGTGCTGGAACACGCCGACGGCACCGTGCGCCTTTCCGACGTTGCCTTTTCCTACACACCCGACCGCGAACTGATCCGCGACCTGAACCTCGACGTCAAGGCGGGGCAGCGCGTTGCCATCGTGGGACCCACGGGATGCGGCAAAACCACCGTCATCAATCTTTTGATGCGCTTCTATGACGTAAACGGCGGTTCGATCTCGGTCAGCGGAACCGACGTTCGCAACATGACCCGTGCCTCTCTTCGCGGCGCATGGGGAATGGTCTTGCAGGAAACGTGGCTGCGGGCGGCAACCGTTCGGGAAAATATCGCCATGGGCAAGCCGGAAGCCACCCGAGAAGAAGTTGTTGCCGCCGCAAAAGCCGTACACGCCGACTCTTTCATCCGTCGTCTGCCGAACGGCTACGATACCGTGCTCGGCGAAAACGGCGGATCGCTCTCGCAGGGGCAAAAGCAGTTGCTCTGCATCGCCCGCGTCATGCTCTGCCCGCCGCCAATGCTCATCCTCGACGAAGCAACGTCCTCGATCGACACGCGCATGGAACTTAAAATTCAGAACGCCTTTGCCGAGCTGATGCGAGGCAGAACCTCTTTTATCGTGGCGCACCGACTTTCCACCGTTGAGGAAGCCGACGTCATTCTCGTCATGAAGGACGGGCGCGTCGTCGAGCAGGGCAACCACTCTTCCCTCCTTGCCGCGAACGGATTTTACGCGCATCTTTATAATAGTCAATTCAAAAATTAAAAAATTAACAATCATCTATTCATAATGATTTCATAGGATTTTGGTACAATATTGTATCGTGAGAAACGTTTTTCCGAAAAAATGAAAATTTTTCCGAAAAGCTATTGACAATCACTTGACCGTGTGATATAATCAAATCACGATATGAATGGCGCATTCTGTACCGACAAAACCAAAGGAACGGAGAAATCGTATGCTGTCTCTCAAAAACATTATCAAGGATTATGCCACGGGCGGGCAATCGGTTCGCGCGCTGGACGGCGTTTCCATCGACTTCCGCCGCCACGAGTTCGTCTCAATCCTGGGACCTTCGGGGTGCGGCAAAACGACCCTGCTCAACATCATCGGCGGGCTTGACCAATATACAAGCGGCGACCTTGAAATCAACGGCGTTTCCACCAAGGAATATCGCGAAGGCGATTGGGACACCTACCGCAACCATTCGGTCGGGTTCGTGTTTCAAAGCTATAATCTCATCCCGCATCAAACCGTGCTTGCCAACGTCGAGCTCGCGCTCACGCTGTCCGGTGTTTCGCGCGCGGAGCGACGCCGCCGAGCGATCGACGCGTTGAAACAGGTCGGGCTTTCCGACCAGATCCATAAAAAGCCGAACCAGTTGTCGGGCGGGCAAATGCAGCGCGTCGCCATCGCGCGGGCGCTTGTCAACGATCCCGAAATTCTGCTTGCCGACGAACCCACGGGCGCGCTCGATACGCAAACCAGCATCCAGATCATGGAGATCCTGCAAAGCATTTCCAAATCCAAGCTGATCATCATGGTCACGCATAACCCCGACCTTGCCGAGCAGTATTCCACGCGCATCATCCGCCTTTTGGACGGTAAGATCGTGGGCGACACGTCGCCGATCCGATTGGTTCGCAAGACCGATGAAAACGGCAACGAGGTCAAAGTCCGCCGCAAATGGAAGAATAAAAAATCCATGTCGTTCTTCACGGCGCTTTCCCTCTCGCTCAACAACCTGATGACCAAAAAGGGGCGTACCTTCATGACCTCTTTTGCGGGTTCCATCGGCATCATCGGCATCGCGCTGATCCTCTCGGTTTCTTCCGGCGTCAACAGCTATATCAATTCGGTTCAGCGCGACACCTTGGCGAGCTACCCCATCCAACTGGAAGCGGAAACCGCCGACCTCTCGGCGCTCATCACATCCATCATGGGCTCAAACCGCGAGCAGAACACCGTGGAACATGAGGAAGGGCGAATTTACGAAAGCTCCGTCATGGTCGATCTGATGAACTCGATCAACGGCGTGGAAACCAACAAAAACGACCTAAAAGCCTTCAAGGCGTATATGGAAGCGAACCCCGACCTGTTCTCGCCTTACGTCAGCGCCACGCAGTATTCCTACAATTTCAACTGGCGCATTCTCACGAAGGATACGGACGGAAAAGTCATCGAATCCGACGTCAAAAAACTGCTTAACACTCTTTCCGGCGGCACCGCGGGAGGAATGGGCATGATGGGCGGCAATTCCATGATGATGTCCAATTACAAAATCTGGCAGGAGATGCTCAAAGGAAACAACGGCGAGCTGATCCATCCCCTGCTCAAAGAGGAATACGACCTGATCTACGGATCGTGGCCTGCTGCGTATAACGAAGTTTTGCTCGTGGTTCAGGAAGATAACACCGTCAGCGACCTTTCGCTCTACGCGCTCGGACTCCGAACCAAGGATGAGATCATGCGGGCGCTGATCGCCGCGTCAAACGGTGAAATGATCGACCGTTCCGTTCTCCGCTCCTACACCTACGAAGAGCTCTGCAACTTGCAGTTCCGGCTCTTCCTCGCCGCCGAGTGCTACCAGCCGAAATCGGACGGAACCTATGTGGACGTCAGCTCCACGGAAGAGGGCGGTAAATTGCTCTATTCGAGCTCCGTCGGCTCCACGCTCAAAGTCGTCGGTATCATTCGCCCCAATCCGGACGCCACATCCACCGTCCTTTCGGGTACCATTGCCTACACTTCGGCGCTCACCGACTACGCGCTCGGAAAGACAGCCGAAAATGAACTTTTGAAATCTCAAATCGAAAATCCCGAAACCGACGTGATTCTCGGGCTACCGTTCAGCGACGGAACCGAGCCGAGCGACGAGGAAAAGATCGCCGCCGCAAAGGAATACGAAGCGGGACTCCCCGCAGCAGAGCGAGCCGCCCTGCGCCGTCAGGTGCTCGCTATTCCAACCGACGAAGCGATTACCGAACAGATCAACAATCTGCTCGCCACCTATTCCGAGGAAGAACTCAACGCCATGCTTCAAGCCGCATTGGAGGAATACAACATTCCGAGTTCCGTTCTCGACGGAATGGATAATGAAGCACGGATGCAGGCAATCACAAACTTCATGCGTAGCAGCGTGCGCGATCAAATGATCGAGGCGGCAGTTGCCTACTACGGAGCGCAAGCGGATGAAAACATTCTCGCAATGCCTGTGTCGGACGACCAATATCTCATCATGTACGACGATTATATGCCCGCGACCGTTTCCAAATCGACCTACGCGGATAATTTGAAATTGCTCGGCAACGTTTCCAAGGACAGCCCCGAAAGCATTTCGCTCTATGCAAACACCTTCCCCGAAAAGGATCAGATCGCAAAACTCATCAAGGCATATAACAAAACCGTCGAGGAAGAAAAGCAGATCGCCTACACCGACTACGTTGCTCTCCTGATGTCCTCGGTGACCACGATCGTCAATGCCATCTCCTATGTGCTCATCGCGTTCGTCGCCATCTCGCTGGTGGTTTCCTCGATCATGATCGGTATTATCACCTATATCTCGGTACTCGAACGTACCAAAGAGATCGGCATTCTGCGTTCCATCGGCGCGTCGCGGCGCGACATCGGGCGCGTATTCAACGCGGAAACCTTGATCGTCGGTTTCGTAGCAGGCGCCATCGGCATTATCATTTCGGTTCTGCTCAACCAGGTCATCAATATCATTCTCTATCATTTCACAAAGATCGCCGCGCTCAAAGCGGTGCTCCCCATTGGCGGAGCGATCGTGCTGATCCTGATCAGTATGTTGCTCACCTTCCTCGCGGGACTGGTGCCGTCGGGCTTTGCCGCTCGGAAAAACCCCGTGGAAGCTCTGCGAACCGAATAAACAACGTTTGCACAAAAAAAAGAAGTCGATCAACGATCGACTTCTTTTTTTTGTGCGGAACGGATCAAGTTCCCGCAAAGGTCGCAATGACCGCTACCAACGCAATGGCGATGTTGGCAACCAGCAAAATCGAAAAAACGATTTTCGCGGGCTTGTCCGGCGAACGAATGCCGAAAATGCAGATGATCGACGAGACCAAGTCGCAAATCACGGTGATCCCAACGCCGATCACAGCAAATAACGCCATAAAGAACGCCGCAAACGTGAATCCGATCGCTTCGCCTGCGTTGTCCACCTGTTCGCCCGCCTCGTTGATTCCCTGCCGCATCGTGACCGACATCACGCAGCAAATCAAAGCCGCAATGATAAGGATAGAGGCAAACACCAATTTGACAATGTCGCGTTTTCTCATAACTTTTCCACTTCCTTTTCCATTATGTTTGTTTTCCCTGTCAAATGCAGGAAAGAATCCATTTCATAAGGAGGCACCAAAAGCTCATATTCCCCGAAATCCGAGCGGATATGCGCGATATACACGTTCTTAACGGTGTATGCGCCCAAATAGGTCGTGCGAATGTTGAACGGGCGGTAGGTTTCGGATCGGGGCGGCTCTTCCTTGTTCCAGAAATAGAACGGAACGCGGCGATCGACGCGCGTAAAACCGACAATGGAATCCAGCGGGATCGAAACAACGTTTTCCACGTCGGAGAGATACAAACACCCGTCGGCAGACCACGCGCGAAAGGCAAACGCCGTGTGAACCGAGCTCTTTTCAACGCCGTTTTTCACTTGATAGGATGACGTGAAAAGATCGAGGGAAACCGCGTCGGCGGGAACGCCGAGCGCGGCATAGGCTTCGGCGTCGATCTCCTCGGAGCGGTCTCGCAAATCGTCGGCAGTCTCGCTTGTCCGCGCGCGCTTCAAACGAACGCGCTCGTAAACGATCAATCCGAGGGCAACAAACCAAAGCGCGAAGGAAGATAAAATCGGAACGGGGTAGGAACGGAACATCCCCCCGAACGATTCAACGCCCGCTTCGGTCGCTTTTGCCCGCGCAACGATCAAAAGTACCACGCCGAAAATCAAGGCGAGGCTACGCAGGATCGCCAACCGTCGGGACGGTTGATATTCGCTTGCAAAGGCTTCCGCGTCCTTTCCGAAATTCTCCATCTTTTCTTTCAGGGATGCGTCCGTTTTGCGAACGACGAACGCTTCCCCGTCGATTTGATCGGCGTCGTCACGAACACCGAAGATGTTTTTCGCCATTTGCACCATCCTTTCTTTTCGGTTTTTGTCAAGCGATTTTTCGTTCAGTCGCTGAAATCGCGGTCGAGATTGATATAGAAACGGTAGTCGGGAAACTGCTCCGAAAGATGCGCACAAATCGTGTCCGCAATCGCTTTCGGATCCGGCTCCTTAAAATCCACGATAATATCCAGAGAGACCACCATTGCCTGATGCTCCATGTAAAAACCGTGCATTTGCATAATCTGCGGAAAAGCGCTCACTTCCCGTTTCGCCGCTTCCCGTATCTCGCGGGAAACGTCGTCCGAAGTGTTGGTCGCATAAATACCAACAGTCAGGATCACACCGAACGCGCGATAAACGTCAGCCGTAATGCGGCGGGTCAGTGTGTCGATCTCGCGGGCGGTCATACCGTCGTCCAGCTCCACGTGAACCGAACCGATCAACTGCCCGGGACCGTAGGTATGCAGGATGAGATCGTACGCACCGTGGACTTCTTCAAAGGAATTGATTTTCCCCTTGATCCCTTCGGCAAGCTCCGCGTCAATACGAACGCCGATCAGATTGTTGATCGCCTCGCGCATGACCTCGATCCCCGCTTTGAGGATGAATACCGAAATTCCGACGCCGAGGAACCCTTCGATATTGATTTTCCAAACTATGGCAACCACGGCGGAAACCAACGTTGCCGCCGAGAGGATCGCGTCGAAGAGCGCGTCGGTTCCCGATGTTGCAAGCGAGGAAGAATTGAGGGCTTTCCCCTTGCGGCGGAAATACAGACCGAGGAGAATTTTGGCGGCGACCGCCGCCGCAATGACGATGATCGAATAGAACTTGAAGTTCGTTTCCCGCGGCTCGATGATCTTCTCAACCGACTCTTTGAGCGAAGTCACGCCGGCAACCAGAACGATGATCGCAATGATCGACGACGTAACGTATTCCACCCGTCCGTGCCCGTAGGGGTGTTTTTTGTCGGCTGCTTTCCCCGCGATCTTCGTGCCGATGATGGTGATGATCGAGGAAAGCGCGTCCGATAGGTTGTTCACGGCGTCGAGGATCACGGCGATCGAATTTGCCAAGAAGCCCACGATCGCCTTGAACACCACAAGAATCAAATTGACCCCGATGCCCCGAAAGCTGACCTTTATGATCTCTTTCGTGCGATTGTTTCCGGAAATTTCTTCATTCATAACAGTCTCCGTTTACAAAGCAAAATGTTCCGAGGGTTACCGAATGAAATTCGTGAACACACGCGGTTCGACTTCGGGCAAGCCGTAGGCTTCCCTGCCGAGCGCGATACTTTTCATCAAAAAAACCATGTTGCGGGCAAGCGTGCGCAGGGATTGGAGCCCTTCCTCATCCCGCACCGCCTCTCCCGGAGCTCTTCCGTGGAGTTCGTTCCAATAGTGGCTCGACGCCACGGGCATCCCCGAAATGGTGAAAAACTTGTTGAGCTCGTCGAAAGTCGCGGTCGTTCCCGCGCGGCGGGCAACCACCACCGAAGCGCCGACTTTCATGCGCTTGTCGAAGCGGGTGGAATAGAACAAACGGTCGAGAAAAGCGACGAGCGTGGCGTTTGCCGACGCATAATAAACGGGAGAAGCGACCACCAATCCGTCGCAAGCCTCGAATTTCGGTGCGGTCTCGTTCACAAGGTCGTCGAACACACAAGCGCCCTTCTTCGCGCATCCCCCGCAGGCGATACAACCGCGGATCGGCTTGTTTCCGACCTGTATGATCTCGGTTTCCACGCCGTTTTCCTCGAAAATCTTTTTCATTTCCGCCAGAGCGGCGGCGGTATTGCCGTTTTCTCGCGGCGAACCGTTCAGCATTAAAACTTTCATGGCAGATCCCCTTTCCGTTTCTTTCAGAATATGCGGAATCGTTCCGCACGGTCAATCTTTTTCAATCGCTCTCACGATCGCGGGAACTTCCCGCAAATCGACGATTTCATAATCGATGTGTGCGCCCATATCGTTTGCGATATGCTTCGGATTGTACCAACAGGTGCGAATACCCATGTTGTTCCCGCCGCGAATGTCGCTCGTCAGCGAATCGCCCACGATCATGACTTCGTCGGGCTGAAAACGACCGATTTTCGACCACACGCCCTCGAAAAATTCTCGGGAAGGTTTCTCCGCGCCAATGTCCTCGGAGATAAACACGCCGTCGAGCAAACGATCCAATCCCGACTTGACGACCTTCCGCTCTTGCGCCACCTTCGTCCCGTTGGTCACGCCGTACTGACGCACAAACGGTTGAAGAGCGCGAAGAACGTTTGGTGCGTCGTCGTTGAAGCAAACGGTTTCTCCGAGGTCGATCTGATAGCCGCGGTTGAATTCCGCAATGACGTCGGTACGGATGCCGTACTTGCCGAAAAACTCGCGGAACCTGCCTTCGAGTACTTCCGGCTTCGTGATTTCGCCGCGTTCGAGCATTTCCCAGTGGCGGCGGTTGATGCGGGAATAGTCGGCGAGCATTTCATCGGTGCAAACGCCGAGACCGAGCCGCGCAAAGCCCATGCGGATACCGACTTTTTCGGCTTCGAGAAAGTTCAGGATCGTTCCGTCAATGTCCCAAAGCAACACCTTCAAGCGGCTCATTCGCGTTTCTCCTTGCGTTTGTTCAAAAGTCGATCCGCTTGGTGCGGTCGAATACGGGGGGATAAAGATTTTCCGCAGGGTTGATCCCCGCAAGGCGGCAGACCGCCGCGTGACAGCGCGTGACCACATCCGTCTCCCTCGTCTTTCTCGGGAGAAGCGGATCGGGAAAAATCGGCTCTCCGATAGAGAGTGTAAAGCAGGCGAGCTGACGGAAAATCTTTCGGCGCACCCAATTCGGTTTCCGATAGGAAAACGCCATGGGAACCACGGGTTTGTCAAATTGGCAAGCGAAATACCCGATCCCGCTCTTAAAAGGGCGAACGGGCGCGTAGTATTCCCACATACTTCCCTCCGCGTAAATGTGGAGCCAACCGCCGTTAAGAACTTCTTTCGCCGCTTTGAGACAGGATGCCGCGCCGTGCGCGTCGTCCTCGGGGATCGGAATACCGCCAACGAGACGAACGAGTTTCCCGTTCTCCCCGCTCACGTTCGGAGCCCATACCAACACATTCGGGCGGCGCGGCAAAACCGCGCGCATCACGCAGATATAATCCCACATATGTACGTGATTGGAGCAGGACAGCACGCCTTTTTTGAAAAGTGCCTTGTTCTTTTTCAGGTTTTTGCGACCTTCCAGCTTCAATCCCATGCGGATCCGAGCCACGGGAAAAACGACGAGAAGCAGGAGAACGCGGGTCAGAAATTGCTTGAAGCGGAACCGCTTTGACCGATCCAGATAGGGATAATTCCGATCAAATACCGTTCCGTCGTTCTTTTTGATTTTCAAATAGTGGCGGTCGGTGTATTCGGGGTAGGGATATTTGTCTGTTTTCGGGTCAAATCTCATAAATCTCTCCGATCATAAAAAAACAGGTTGGGCTGTTTCCCGCGATAAAATAAGATTTATTGTTCGGCGTTCTCACCGTAAAACGTGCAGTCGGTATGATCGTGCTTCGATTGATAGAGCGCCTGATCCGCTTTTACAAAGAGGTCTTCCGCATCCGAAGCATCCTTCCCGTGCGCAACGCCCGCGCTGATGGACACCGTGGGAAGCCCGTCGTCCACGTTTGCGAGATCGGTGTTGATCCGGCGGATCTTCGCGGCGATCATTTCTTTTTCCAGCTTTTCGGCGTGCGCCATCAGAACGATAAATTCATCCCCGCCGATCCGGCAAATGTAGTCGTCCTCGCGGAAATAGCGGGCAAATGTTTGCGTGACCTTTTGAAGGATACGATCCCCGATCTCGTGTCCGTGGGTATCGTTGATATTTTTGAAATTGTCAACATCGATCAAAAGCATCACGGTCGTTTCCGACTTCATTCCCGAGAGAAGCAGATTATAACCCATTCGGTTATATACCCTTGTCAACTCATCATGGGAGGCTTTATAATTCAAATGCTCAATGCTTTCTTTATAAACGTCGTACATTTTGTTGTAGGTGCGGGCAAGATAGCGGAATTCGTGAGCACCGATCACGGGGAGAGGACGATCCTCTTTGATGCGGTTAACCGCCTTCAACACGGGTTTGAGCCCTAAAAGGAAGGTCAGACGAACCATCCCCAAAATCCCCACCGTTTGAACGGCGATCAAAGCGCAGACCACGATAATATCAATCCTCAAAGCGAAAGACGACTTCGCCTGAACATCTTGGGTAATGATTTTCAGCGCCTCGATGCTTTCTTTCATGTTCGAGCGGATAAGGTCTTTCTGATCGTAATAGTACTCGTCAAGGAGCATATTCGACGCCAGATCGAGTTGATCTTCCGAAGAAAGCGCCAAGTCGGCGGAAGTAAGCGTCACGTTTTGCAGGATTTCGGGGTAGTCCGATTCCGAATATCCTTTTGCCACAATGACCAATTTCATCGCGTAGTATTCGTGAGCCATCAAATCGTCGGAACCTTGTTGGGCGCGTTTAAGCGGTTCGAGGGCAGCTTGTGCGTTCGGCATTTCGGAAAGGCGCGCAACGGCTTTTTCGCGTCGGCGGTTTTCGGTCGCTTCGCGGAAATAATCGTTCAAATATTCCCGCTCACCCGAAACGGTAAAGCGACGAACCTTCTCCGTGAGATAGTCGGAAGCTTCCATCAGCTCGTAAACGGAGCTTTGCAAGTCAATGTATTCGTCGGTTGCCCGGGAGAGATACCGATAAGCGAAAAGCGAGCGAAAAGTTGCGAAAATCAAAACGCAGGATATCGCCACGACAAAAACGGCAAGCCAAATGTACGTATTTTTCAGGGAGATCCCATCTTTTTTCAGCTTTTTGAAAAATGACATCTTCAATTCTCCAACTCCTATCTTCTGTTTTCCGTTTTCGGGAAACATTTTCCACAAGCACCCTTTCACGGACTGAAAGATCGGATATGAACTTTTGTTGTAATTTCAAAGATGCGAATGCAGGCAAGTCTCTCCGTTTTTCAATCGCATGATTTGACAGAACTCCAAAGCAACTTTTTCAAAGGATGAAAAAGCTCACGAATTCTTTTTCGATTTCATCAAAGCTTTGTTTTGGTACATTTTTCGGTCGGATTCGCGGATCGTGTCCGAAATCGACATATCCGGTTGCTTCATCGCGTAACCGAACGCGCACATATAGTTCGTTTCCGCCATTTTCTCTTTCATCAAGGCGATGGAATCCACGATCTCGGACTCTTTCACACCCGAATAAAGGATCATAAATTCGTCGCCGCCGACGCGGTAAACGACCCCGCCGCGTCCGCAATGTTCGCGCATGATCGCAGCTACCGTCAAAAGAGCCGTGTCTCCTTCTTGGTGACCAAAATTGTCGTTCAGACGTTTCAATTCGTTCATGTCGACGGAAACGACTCCCGTAATCGTTTGGGAATCCGTTTGCAGGGCTTTATAATAGCTTTGCCGATTCAAAAGCGAGGTCAGGGAATCGGTTTTCGACATATGGAAATAAATATACACGTAATAAAGGAGAATACTGGAAAGGAACAACGCGTTGTAGTCTTTTCCCGAATCGACCACTCGATAGAAGATGACGCCGAAAACGGGAACAAATGCAATGTAAGCAAGAATAAACCAACGGTTTTTCTGATGAGACGCCTTGAAATAGGCAAACATCCGAACAAAGAAAACAACAACGTAAAAGCCGAATAAATAGTACGGCAAGAAACTCAATCCCGGAACGATCCCGCCCGAATAATGGTTCGATTCATGAAAATAAAAGATCAAATGCGTCCATTGAGAGGTAAAGAACAAAGGAACGCAGATAAATTCGGGGATCAGCAAAAGCAACAGATTCTTTTTCGAGAAGGTGTGATACGACGCGATCTGCATCAACACGATCAGGATGATGGGATAAATCGAATAGAGAGAGGCGGTCATCATCGGTCGGAGCAAGCTCAACCGTTCGAAGGTCTGCGTCCATTTTTCGGTGCAGAAAAACACCGTTTCCAACGCGATCAAAAGAATGGCGATTTTCGTCATTTTTTTAATGCGTTCGGAAAGGTACACGCCGATATTCAATAAAATAAACAAGCCGATCAACTCATAAAGAAAAACAAAATTTTCCAATAAAATCTCTTTCATGCTTTCAACCGTTTCTTTGTTGACCCCGTCAACGCCGATTTCCCCTTTTTTATGTGACGAACCGTAATCTTGCTATTTTATTCGTGCAGGTTCAATTAGATACCTAAATCCTTTTTCACGGTGCTTACAATTCATCAAAGAAAAAATCACTATCTATACGTTTAATTTCGTAAGTATGTTCAACTGATACCCCAATGTTATGTTTTATCATCAGTTTTGTTAACATTGAACCGTCAACTAAAACCACCTTTACCCCTAAAAGATTTTCAGCATACTGAATTGCCCCCGATGAAAAAGTAGCAGTTGTAATAAACAGTCCCTTTTGCGCTTGTTGTCCTTGAAGTGCTCCAACAAATTTCTGAATTTCCGGTTTGGTCACGGTTTGTTCGGGCGACCACTGTTTCGCTTGGATGTAAATATTGCTGAACCCAAGTTGATCCTCTTTTATTATTCCATCAATCCCTCCGTCATTGGATTGTTTTGTCACTCTACCGGCTCCTTCTATTCCATTTCCATATCCCATTTTAAGAAGCATTTTTACTACAATTTTTTCAAAATCTGATGGAGAAAGCTTCATTATTTCGTCCATAAGTTGACTTGCAAGCGTGTTAGAAATTTCCTGATACGTTGCTTCAAGTATTTCTGCCGGAGATTCATTCTTTTCTTGCACTTGTAACTCTGCATCATTATTCATGGTAACATTGCGAAAAGAGTTGAAAGAGTCAGATTTTCCCAAATATTTTAGATCAATAACATCACCAGAAGCTAATGCTTTCTTTCCAAGGAGGGTAATTTTGTACTTTCCGCGCTGTGGAGTTTCAATAAGTCCAGCCTTGTCCAAATATGTTCTTGCCCATGCAACACGATTATCAAAAGTACTCTGTTTCCCGCTTGGTAGCATTTCCGCTCTATCCGAATCGGAAATATTCATTTTGGATGCGAGAAAATTCCGAACTTCTTTAGCTGTATGAAGCTCACCATCTTCAACTGCACGTAAAAAACCTTCAAAAAACTCAAAAAACTTTGGCACTGCCATTACAATTTCTCCTTAAAAAAGAGTATTTATTAAAACATCATTTTTTGATATTCCCATCACACACTCAATGCCGCTTTTTATTTCTTTTCCGCTTTCTTTGCCGTGGTGATAGAAGCAATCAGCATTTTTCGGATTTTACTACAATGCGCAAACATTTCCGAATACTCTTTATCGTTGACAATGTTTGATTCGTGAAAAACACCAAGCCAATAATCTGTTTCGTAACACTCTTTCAAAGCAATTTGAAATTTGTTGATAAAATCCGCTTTGCTTGAAGCGTAATTTGCCTCATGAATATTTGCACCGATGCTTGTACCGCTACGGAGCAATTGATTGATGATTGCGGATGCTTTTCCGCGAGCTTTCAAAAATTCACAAAGATTGATGATATGAACGGCAAAAGATTTCGATAGAGTTACAAGTTGATTTTCCACTATAAGGAGTTCCTTTTTATGATTTGACGGCTTTGCCGTCATGAATTGCGGACAACGTCCGCATGATTTCTCGCTTCGCTCCGTGAATGGAATTGCGCCTTATTATATATGCCCTACAGGGCAATTCATGTGCCACAGGCACAATTCATGCCGTTAGGCAAATCGTGCGCCGCAGGCGCAATTCATTGTCGAACCAGTCGCACGACTGATTCGACATGCCCCGTTCGTGGGAACATATCCACCGGCGTCACCGTTCCCACTTCATATCCCAACTCACGGAACCAAGCGCAGTCGCGCGCCAGCGTGTCGGGATTGCAAGAGATGTAAACTACTTTCCGCACACCGTACCGCGCAATGGCTTCCGCCAATTCCCGCGTCGTCCCCTTTCGAGGCGGATCGAGTACGATCACCGCGCCCGACAGGTCGCCGCGAAGATCGGCGGCGGTTTTGAGCAGTCCTTCCGGGTCGGAAGCGTCACCGCAAACAAACGTCGCGTTCGTGATCCCGTTGCGGGCGGCGTTTTCTTTGGCACATTCCACCGCCTCTGGCACAATTTCAACCCCCATGACCTCTCCCGCGCGATCGGCCATGGAAAGTCCGATGGTTCCGATCCCGCAATAGAGGTCGAGGAGCAATTCCCCGCCCGAAAGGTCGGCGCGCTCTTTGGCAATGCCGTAGAGCAGTTCGCAGGCGTTGTGATTGACCTGATAAAACGCTTGCGGAGAAATGCGGAACCGCAACCCGCAAAGTACGTCCTCGATCGAAGATTTTCCCGCGAGCAAGCGATAGCGTTCGCCGAGTACCACATTGGTATCGGCGCGGTTGATATTGAGCAGAACGCCCACGACCGACGGAAATTTCTCAATAATTTCCCGCGAAAATTCCTCTTCGTGCGGCAGGCTGTCCCCTTTCACAACGAGACAGACCATCACCTCGCCCGTCGCCTTCCCCATTCGCAAATAGAGATGACGGAGCAAACCTTTTCCCGTCCGCTCGTCGTAAACCGAGATCCGATGGCGGTCACAGAAACCGCACACATACCGCACCAGCTCACCGAACACGGGCGGTTGCAGCGAACAATGATCGGAAGGAACGATGCGATGGGAATTCACGGCATAGAAACCCGCAACGGTTCTGCCCTCGCGGTCGGAACCGATGGGATATTGCGCCTTGTTGCGGTAACCCGACGTTTCCCCCGTGGTGCGGACGGGTTCGACCGTAACCTCCGCAAGCCCCGCTTTTTTGAAAGCGGCTTCCACATACGCGCGCTTGCGGTCGAGTTCATGGGGATAAACGACGTGGCGGTAGGAACATCCGCCGCAGCCGAGCGAAGCGTTGCAATCGCTCACAGAACGGTATTTCGAGGGAACGACAATGCGTTCCAACCGTGCCACAAGATACTGTTTCGTGATCCGAATGATTCGGGCTTCCACCTCGTCGCCCGTGATCGCACCCTGCACGAACACGGTCATACCGTCCGCATCGCCGCCCGAAAGATGCCCGACGCCGCAACCGAGATTGTTCAAGTCGGTAACGGAAAGGCAAACCAAATCGTTTTTTTGCATGGTCAAACGTAAAATTCTTCGCCCGTTTCGAGGCAGAGCGCCGCAAGCGAACCGCCGTCCTTCACGCCGCAATCAAGAAAAATACTTCCCTCGCCGCGCTCGATCTTCCCGCTTTCGGTCGGCACACCGCCCACAATGACCGTCGCGTCGTCGAACAAACGGCGGTCGCGGGAGAGAGGCTCGGAAAAGAAATCGTCGGGAAGATAGTCGTCAAGTTCACTTCCCGCTTCGTAGTCTGCGATCCCCGCGTAAAGCAGAACGAATTTTTTGCCGTTGACTTCGGCTTCCTCGTAAAGTACCATTTCGGAAAGATAGTCCAACACCCCTTCGCGGGCGTCGGCGTCGAGAGCGCGATAGCCTTCCATGGTGGAAAGACCGCCGTCGCGCACCCATTCACTCATATCCTGCATAAAAGAGGGGTCGGGCTTGTTCCCCGCGTTCATCCGTTCAAATCCCGAAAGCATCTGCGCGGCGAGATAGTCGTGCGCGCCCGCAATGGGATAGACGTTCGGACGAACGCTTAGATCTTCGATCAAACCGATCGGGTCGGAACCGTAGTCAACCACATTCCCGATCACATAAAGCAAATCGCTCTCCGAAAAACGGATCTTTCGGAGCAGTTCATCGAATTTCGCGGCGTTGCCGCAGGGGTTGGCGATCACGTAAGTCATAAAAAGACTTCCTTTCTCGGTTTCAGAGTACGCGGATCGGGTTGCTGTCGGCAATGACCGCTTCAACCGTCGGCAAGGCGTCGCGAACCATTTCGGCGAGTACCTCGCAAACGGGATTTTCCGTGTAAAAATGTCCCGCGGCGACCAAATTCATCCCGCGCTCGGGCGCGTCGGTCAGGTAATGAGCGGCAATTTCCCCCGAAAGGTAGGTGTCGGCGCCGCTCTCTTCGGTCTCGGGTACGTCGTCCGAACCGTTCCCGCCGAGCACCGCCACGCGGGAAACGGGAACGCCCGCATCCGCAGCGACTACACAGGGAGCGCCGAGTACGCACTTGACCAGCTCCGCGAACGAAGCAAGCGACATCGGTTTTGGCAAAACGCCGATCCGACCGATCCCCTCGGTGCCGTAAGGCACCGCGTTGAGAAGCCCCAAGCGAGCCGCGAGAACGTCATTCACCCCGCCTGAAAGCGCGTCGAGACGGGTGTGAAAACTCATCACGGCGACTCCCGCACGTACCAAGCGAACCAATCTGCGTGCAACATGGTCGCGCGGATCGATCGCGGGCAACTTGTGAAAAACGAGCGGGTGATGCGTTAAAACCACGTCAAATCCCTCCGAGATCGCGCGGTCGATCATGGGCGCGGTCGCGTCGAGGCAAACCAACACCCGACGCACCTCGCGTTCGGGTTCGGGACAGCACATCAAGCCGTCGTTGTCCCAATCGCAGGAAAGGGACGAAGGGATGCGCCCGTTCAAGTATTCGTAAAGTTCCGAAACGGTCATTTTGTTTCTCCCATCTCCCGCAGGCGTTCTTCCAATGCCCGCAAGGTCTCCCGATCCGTTTCGAGATCGGGTGCTTTTGCCCGGGATTTCCCCGCAAGAATATTCCTCGCAATGCGAATTTTCTGTTTCAAAAACGGTTCATAGAGCGGGGACGCGGAAAGGTGTTCCCGCTTTCCGACCAGGCAGTCGAGAGACGTGAACGGCTCCCGAACGCCGCGCCATTCGGCGCAAACCGTTTGATAGATGCGGTCATTCTCGCGGGAAATCGTTTCCCCGACGATCGAAAAACCGTTTTCCCAAAGATAGCGCCGCAAAACTTCCGAACGGGACATGGGTTGCAGGATCAAACGGATCGAAGGATCGCAGACCCACGGAGCTACGGAAAGAATTTTCACGATCAATTCCCCGCCCATCCCGAAAATCAGAATGTGATCGGGATGAAAAGATTGTACGCCGTGTAAACCGTCGGTACGGAGCGTGGCGATCGCGGCGGAAAGACCCGCCGACGCAATGTGTTCCCGTGCGCGTTCGATGGGACCCTGCCCGATGTCGCAGGCAAGCGCGCGGACGGCGATTCCTTCCCGCAAAAGGAAAATCGGGAGATATGCGTGGTCGGTTCCGATGTCCGCGACCGAAGCGCCGCGCCGCACATAAGCGACCGCGCTTTGCAAACGAGGATCGAGACGTTTTTCAGTCAACACGGTCAACCTCCCGAACAATATTAGGAATGTCGGAGTTTTTCTCCGAAAAAAACAAACATTCAGGCAGGCGGAAACGCCTGCCTGAATGCGGCGGGCTTACTTGCCCTTTTTGGTGAGATAGTCGTTGATCTGCTCGATCAAAGCGTCAGCGTCGGTTCCGTGGACGGCGCAAGCGTCTTCCACCGACTCACCGCGGGACGCGGGGCAACCGAGGCAATGCATTCCGATCGCGAAGAAGAATTGAGCGGTTTCCGGCTCAAAGTCGAGAATGTCGCCGATAATGGATTGTTTTGTGATTTGCATGATAGAATTCCTTTCCGAACGGAAACCCGTTCTTATAATATACATAATTTATATTATTATACATCAAAATAATATTGATGTCAATCACTCCGCGCGTTTTTTGTCAATTTTTCCGAATAAAAATCGGATAAAGCAGTGAAAAGCGGATCCGAAAAAAGAGGGCTCCCCGCCCTCTCCGCTTAAAAAGAAAAATGATGTTTGCCCTTGCAAGCAAGTGATATTGTACTTGCCGACACAGGAATATTATTTTCGACTCCCAATCTGCGCGAAGCGCAAATCACTCGGCACAGGCGAAAATTACAGAAAGAGCGCCAAAATGATACACGCTTTTATCTCGACAAGCCGAAATTTACCATTCTGTATGATTATTGTTCTTTCCAGAATTCTCCCTTATGGAAATTTGCGTTTCCCAAAGGAGTTGCTGTTAGTTTGAAGATAACACATCCGTCCGGACAGACGACCGTTTTGCTGTATTTACCGTCTCCTCCCAGATTTTCGAGATCGCCGCCGCTCCTGACGGCCTCCATAATCGGAAACAGTATCATCATAGTCTTGGAACAAATGCCATACCCGTCTTTGTTTACGGGACAACCATATGTACAAGAATAGTGATCGCCTATTTCTTCTCCATTGCGGCAATAGCGCTCCGTGTGATTCCCGCGAAGAAAACCGGTCACTTCAATATTGAATTCATACTCTTCATCATACCACTTTTTCATTGCTTGAACCTTCCTCTCCAAATCTCGGGTTGTCGATTTCTTTATCCTCTATCACTACAGCAAAAAGGGTGTAAGAAACCTCTCTTGCCGTGGTAGACAAAAGAGGTTTCTTTTATGGGGAGAGATATGGGATTCGAACCCACGACCTTCAGGGCCACAACCTGACGCGCTAACCAACTGTGCTAATCCCTCCGTAAGTTTGGCGTGCCTTGGGGGATTCGAACCCTCGACCTACTGCTTAGAAGGCAGTTGCTCTATCCTACTGAGCTAAAGGCACATCCATCCCTTGGGCGCCACGGGAAACACACCCCCCGCGAATGCGGAGGGCAGTTTCCATGGAGCGAGTGATGGGAATCGAACCCACGCGGCCAGCTTGGAAGGCTGGAATTCTACCATTGAACTACACTCGCGTCGCGCACATCTTTGCGTACTTGCCTATTATATCACAACCGAAACTTTTTGTCAAGACTTCTTTTCGATTTTTCTCCGAAAAATTGCATTCGACCGCTAGAAAAAGAGGATGTAACCCATTTTGAACGATTGGTCACACCCTCTTTTTTCATACCGTATATGCGAAACCCGTCGAAAAACGAACTTCGTCAATCGGTTTTTTTCTCCGTCTGCGCCTGACCTTTCCGGTAAAGCTCCTCACACACGTTCAGGAAGGACTCCACAACGTCGGGATCAAAATGCGTGCCCGACTCCTCGCGAATGATCGAGACCGCCTTTTCGAAAGAGAACGGCTCTTTGTAGCTCCGGCGGGATACCAGCGCGTCGAACACGTCGGCAACCGCCATGATCCGGGCGGAAAGCGGTATATTTTCGCCACCGATCCCGTTCGGGTAACCGCGACCGTCCCAACGTTCGTGATGAGAATTTGCCATTTCGATCGCTTCGTTGAAATAACCTTCCTCATCGGTGGCATGGGTCGAGGTTTTCGTTAAGATATTTTTCCCTTCTATGGTATGTGTTTTCATCTGTTCGAATTCCTCCTCGTCCAAGCGCCCCGGCTTGTTGAGGATCAGATCGGAAATTTTAATTTTGCCCACGTCGTGGAGCGGAGCCGAACGGATCAACTTTTCAATATAATCATCGGTTAGAATATCCGTGTGTTTTCCCTCTTTTTTCATCTGCTCGGCGATCCCACGCACGTAAAACGACGTTTTTTTGATGTGATCGCCCGTGCATTGGTCTCGGGCTTCCACCATTTCCGCAAAATCGAGGATCACCGCTTCCTGCAAACGGGAAATCTTGTCGGATTGTTCCTTGATTGCGCGGATATACCGCGTGGAATCCTCGGCGGTTTGAGAGATTGCGGTATAAAGATTTTCAATCTCGTCATGCGTGCGGATGTTGAGCTCTTCAAGTCGCGCAAGACTTTCGCTCCGTTCCTCGTCGGTGTCGTAGGCAAATTGCGCGGACGCCGTCGCCATCGCGTTTACGGGATGAACGATCCGCTCGTTCACCATCACAAGCATTACGCACATCACCAAAATCGACGCGCTGAAAAAGAGCGAAAGCATTTTCGCAAGGAAAGACGCCTCATCGGTCACGATATTCGCCATGGAAATATCCGAGGCAACATAACAAACACAACGCCCGGAGCTTGAAAAAATCGGTTGGTAAACGGTCAGGAGCCAACCGTAGGTATCATTCGTAATAATCGGGGCGATCTCCCCGCCCGCAAACAACGTCGGCAGATATGCTTCAAACGACTCGTCAAATTCCTGGATCTCCCCGGGTTTAAGACCTTCGGGATCGGGATCAAACACTACGTGGCAACCATCCTCTTGGATTCGGTAGGCATAGATGTATGCAACTTCGGGAAAGTTTTCCAGAATGCGGACAAGTTTCGCTTCGGTCTCGGCGTAACCTTCGGCATCCCATCCGAGCGCAAGATAATCGTCCACGCGTTCGGGGTCGATCTGCGTTGCCGCCACACCCGTCACTCCGCGGCAAATATCTGTGTATTTCCGAATGGAGACCTCGCGGTAAACATAGTAGCAAATACCGCTTGCAACCATGCCGAGCAGCACTTCTGCCACGGCAACAACCAAAACGACCTTTCCCAAAAGAGAATGGCGGAAATCGGAGAAAGAATGCGAACCGGTTTCCAAATGAAGCAATTTTGCAACGCGTACCGAAAACCGTTCGGGAAGCACCCCGAAAATGCCGAGAGCAACCAAAAGAGCAATCGCCTTGTCAACGAAATTGATCGCCGATTCGGAAAGGATCTGCGCAAGCAGTTTCGGCATCTTCCCGTCCCCGTAAAACTTCCGAGCCACGGAAGCGGAGACGACCCCACCAATGTCAAAACCATAGAGAAGCCATGTCAGCAACGATCCGAAAAGCGCGCCGATCACGGAAATCGTGACCCAAAGCGTCAGAAGTCCGCGAACGGAACGAAATCGTTTTTCGCGGCGGGCAAAAGAGATCGCCACAGCGATCAATGCGCCCACCAACGCAAAATATGGAGAATCGACATTGATAAAGCTGTTAAGCACCCCCGTCAGGATCGCAGATAGAACTGCCGGCAAAGGACCGCCGATCAACGCCGCAAAAATCGTCCCGATGCAATCCATATAGAGCGGGACACCGGCAAGACGCGCAAGGAAGGAAAGCAAAAAATTCAATAAAGCGGATGAAACGGCAATGCAAAGCAACGTCGGGAAAAAACAAACATTCTTTTTCGCGAATTCGTTTTTCATAGAAGAGCCTCTCAAAGAAGAAAAATTCAGAGATTGTCAACTGTGTTTTTGATCATATGTACCGTAAAATTCGCATAGAGGACGTCAGGCACGAACGAGACGAGCGCAAAAATTTGTCCGCACAGCCTACATCTTAATAACATTATAACATGAAATTCTCCGAAATGCAATATTTTTTGATACACGCACAAAAAATATTTTGAAAAATCGGTTGACAACAAAATCCGAATGTGATAAAATAAGGATGGAGGCTTATATTTATATTTTGAAGGAGGCAATTATGGGATTTTTCAGCTTGTTCAAAAAGAAAAAAAAGGCACCCGAGGCTCCCGTAGAGGAACCGAAACAGGAAACGGTACCGCAACCCGAAGAGAAAGCGACAACCGTCGACTCCCCCGCTTCGATTGAGACCGAGCCCGTCCAAACCGAAGCACCCGCGCAGGAAGAAAGCAAAGCAGAGCCGGTAGCCGAAGCGCCGAAAGCGCCTGCCAAAGCCGCGCCGAAGAAAAACACTTCCGCCGGGACCACGCTCCCGAAAGAAGGCATCCGCAAGCGCACCACAGCCCCCGCGCGCCCCTTCTTCGTTACCACGGAGAACGACGTTTCGTCCGCATTTGAAGCGGCGATCGCGGAAGCCGAGGCGGAGATCGCGGCAAACGGAGCCAAAGCTGTCGGAAAATACGAGTTCAACCTCGAAGTGGACGGTTACCATTTCTACCTCGTCGCGAATAACGGGCAGGTTCTGTTCGACAGTCCGAGCTTCACGACCTTGCTCGGCGCGCTGAACGGGATCAAGACCTTCAAAAAGACGGTCGCAGGCAGTGACTACGACGTAAAGGCGGATAAATACGGACGTTTCCGTTTCATTTTCGCCAACAAATATTACGGTGAGAACTACACCACCAAGGAACAGTGCACGAAGAGTGCGGAATCGGTGCAGAACTTCGCCAATAATGCGCGCATCATTCCCTACAAACCCGAAAAAGAAGCGGTTGCCGCCTTCGAGACCGCGAAAAGCGCCAAGAGAAAGCCCGAGGACATCGACTGGGTAGCTGTTGCAAAAGCGGAAGCCGAAGCCGAAAAGATGGGCAAATTCGAGATCTGCCGCGAGGAGAACGGGGAGTATTCCTTCTATTTGCTCGCCAACAATGCGCAAATTCTCTATTCGAGCCGCTATTTTGCGAACGAAGCGGCGTGCCGTCGCGGCATTGAATCCTTTAAGCGGGCGGCATACGTCGGAAACTTCTTTGTCGATCGCGATAAATTCGACAACTACCGCTACGTTTTGAAAAACATCGGATCGGCGCCGAGCTTCATCGGTGAATCCTACGATAACAAGCCGCAGTGCGAAAAGATCATCGAATCGGTGAAAAACTTTATCGTCACGGCAACGGTCGAACTTGCGGAAGAGGACGCAACGGAAGAATAATTTCGCAGTGCTTCCCTCTTTCAACAAACAAAAAAAACAAGCGCCACTCGATTTCGGGTGGCGCTGTTTTTTTGTTACTCATCCTCTTCGGCTTCGGGATCCAACGCTTTGACCAGAACGGTCAGCTTGGTCACGCGCATATCATCCATTTCGGAAACGACCACGCAAAGCTCCAAATGTCCGTCCGATTCGGTAAAGCTGTCGCCCACGTGCGGGTCGGCGTCCAGACGTTCGATCGCCAGGCCGCCCATCGTCGTGTACTCACACTCGAAGTCATGGGGCTCGAACTCGATCTCGGAAAAGAAGTCGTCAATGTTCATGTCGCCCGAAACTTCGTAGGTGTTCTCCCCTGTTTTCACGAATTCGGAAATCACTTCGTCCGATTCGTCCCAAATGTCGCCCACCAACTCTTCGAGAATGTCCTCCATTGTCACGATCCCGTGCGTGCCGCCGAATTCGTCCACAATGATCGCGAGGTGCGTTTTTCGCTCGCGAAGAACGTTGAGAGCGGCGGGAAGCTTCATGGTCTTGTGCAAGAAGCAGGGCTCCATCAGCATTTCGCGGAGGTTGAGCTTTGCTGGATCGGGCTCGTCGATCAACGCGCGGTAATAGTGATTGAGATAAAGAACGCCGATGATGTTGTCGATCGAGTTTTCGTAAACGGGGATGCGGGAATAGCGGGAGTTCTCGATCAGTTCCGCGATCTCGGCAGGGTCGTCGTCAATGTCGAAGGACAGCACGTCGATACGCGGGGTCATCAGTTCCTCAATCGTTGTGTCGCGGAATTCGAGCGTGGATTGAAGCAGCTCGCTTTTTTCCTCGTCGATCACGCCTTCTTCCTCAATGGTGTCGATAATGGAAGAAAGCTCCTCTTCGGTCACGGTCGGCGCGTCCTCCGAATCCTTCCCCCAAATGTGGGAAAGACCGCGGATCAGCAACATCACAAGCCACACCACGGGATAGAGGATAATGGTCAGCACCCGCGTGGGAATTGCAAAAATACGTACCGTTTTATCGGCGTAATTCTTGGCAATGATCTTCGGAATGATCTCGCCGAAAATCAGGATCACGAGGGTCATCACCACGGTCGCGAGGAAGGAAGCGAAGGTGTCCGAGGAGTTTCCCGTGAAGCGGAGCAACAGACTCATGGTAAGGACGGTCGCCGTCGTGGAAGCGGCAATGTTCACCAGGTTGTTGCCGATCAGGATCGCGGAAAGAGCGGACGTAAAGTCTTCGCTGATCCGATAGGCAAGACCCGCCAACTTTTCACCGCTTTCCGCCGCTTTCTTCAAGCGAAGTTTGTTGGATGCGTTGAAAGAGATCTCGGACGCCGAGAAATAGGCGGAGAGAACGATCATCAATGCAATAATGACGTATGACATTTCGCCACCCCCTTTCACGCCCGCTCCGACGACGCATCGTCGGGCTTCGCGTTGGCAGGTTCTTCGGGAGTGGTTTCGGGAGAAAGCAAATGGATGTCAACGGCAGTCACGCGGTTCCCTTCCACCGTTTCCACCGAAATTTCCAAATCGCCCAAGGTAAAGAATTCTTCCTCTTGCGGCATATATCCGAAATGTTCCAACAGGATGGCAAGCAAGGGGCGGTTTGTCAGGCGGGGGACGGAAGGACGCGTTCCGATGCGCTTGCAAATTTCGCCGAGCGTGAGCTTGGGGTTCACGCGGAAACGGTTTCCGCCGAGCTTAACGAAGTTTTTGTCCACCACGTCGTCCTCGTCCCAAATCTCGCCAACAAGCTCTTCGAGAAAGTCTTCAATGGTGATCAACCCCTGCGTGTGACCATCGGCGTCGGCAACCACGGCAAGGTAAAATTTGTACTGCCGCATTTCGGAAAGCAAATCGTCGATCTTCGCGTCGGGACTGACGCAGAAAGGCGGGATCAAAAGCGAGCGAATATCCACGGTGGAGTCTTTCAGGTATTCGCGGATAAAGGTGCGGATCTGCAAAGTACCGATAATGTGGTCGAGGTCACCCTCGAACACGGGCAAACGGCTGTGGGTCGTCCGCTTGACGATCTCGATGATCTCCGCATTGGAGAGAGAGACGTCCACGGCGCAAATGTCGGCGCGCATGGTCATCACGTCTTTGGCATAGGTCTCGGAAAAGTCGAGAGCGGATTTCAGCAGGTCGCCCTGCTCCTCATTCACAACGCCCTCTTCCTCAATGGTGTCAATAATATCATATAGCTCATCTTCGGTGATCGACGGTTCTTTTTCCACCTTCACGATCTTTTCCATCAAGCGGGTAAAGCCTTTGGAAAGGAGCGTGAGAAGCCAGACCAACGGGAAAAAGAGGCGCATGAAAAAAATCACGAGCCAACCCGATGACAAAGCCATCGTTTCGCTGCGATCGTTTGCGAAACTTTTGGGGATCATCTCGCTGAACAGAAAAACGACCAAGGTGGTGAGAACAGTCGTCAAAACGGTGACCGTTTCCCCTTCACCGAACAGACGCGTGGCGATGACCGTCGCAATGGCGGCGGAAGCGATATGCGCAATGTTGCCGCCCACAAGGAGCGTCGTCAGCGCATTGTCAAAATGACCGTCCACGTACATCGCGCGTTTCGCGCGACGGTTTCCGTCCTCGGCTTTAGCCTTGATCCGAATTTTGTTCATCGCGGAAAATCCGCTTTCGGCGGCGCCGAAAAAGGCGCCTGCGACGACAAAGAAGACGAACAACAGAGTCAATCCCAAAACGTTCGATAGTTGCTGCGGGGTGATCGAGAGGATCGCCGACGCACGGGAAAAGACCAGGCTCCGTATGTTCCCGTCTGTGTCCATAAAAAAGTACCAACTCCTTTTTGTCTTTCATAATAAGTATAATAAATCAACTATATTATACCATACCGCCCGATGCTTGTCAAGGGCAAAGGGGAACAAATTTGATCGGAAGCAACGCGGCAAAAACTCACTTCATCTTCTTTTCAAATCGGAACATCATATCGTCCTCGTGCTTTTCGCCGTTTCCTTCGTAATGGTCAACGTGGTGCGTGTTATAGAACTCCACGGCGGAAAAGCCGCACTTGTTGATGTAGAAATGGATGTTCCGCGTCTCAAAATAGGGCGTGCATGTCTCCCAAACCTCGGTTTCCGGATGCAAGGCTTCGACCAACTGCCACGCGGCAAAACCGATCCCTTTGCTGTGAGCCAAAGGAGAAACGAACAGAATATCCAACGAATTCCGGTGCGTTTTCGGGTCGATTTTCAGAATGACGCCACCGACCGGTTTTTCGTCGTCAAAGATCCGATAGACTTCCGCGCCGTCGGAAGTTAACGATTTTTCAATCGTTTCGCGGGAAATAATTTCCCCGTCCTCTTCAAAATGATCGTCGCGCAAGCCGAATTCTTCGATTGCGCCATAGCGGAAAGCCTCCTGATTGTCAAGAATGAATTGTTCACGGTCGGACGGGAGCAGCGGTCGCAAGGTAATGTTTGTCAAATTCATGGTTGTACCTCCAAAAAAGAATAGAGCTCGGGTATCAAAACCCCGAGCTCACTCGGCATCTTATCCAACAGGCGGTATGCGGACAAAGCGTCCACGATCCCCTACACTACGGTGTACTGTCCTCCGATGCAAATACAGTATAACACGTTTTCTCCTATTTGTCAACCCTTTTCGGAAAGATTACGCAGGCGACAATTCCGACGCCAATTTCAAGAACTTTTTGTCGTTCATCTGTTCGTTGGAGATATATTTACCGTTAAAGAACAGGGCATAGGTAGTGATCGGTGTGGGAGCGTTCTGCGCCTCGCTTTTACTTTGCAAACGGATGGCTTTGAAATCGATCGAATGTTCCTTCGCCGTTTTTTCAACGATCGGAACATACTTCGCGTTAAAGGGGCATTGGTTGGTGTAATACAGCACATAGCCTTTTTCTTCAATGTGAGGGTGCTTTGCACAGGCTTTGAACCGCGGTTTCTCTGCGTTGGGAGAAAAGGGCAAATACCAAAGCTGAATGCCGTTGTCCGCCTCGTCGCAAGCGGAAAAACCTTTGTGTTTCAAGAACTTCGGGTCAGCCAAAAACGGCTTTTTCTTCGCGGAAGATAGAATACATAAACCTTTCTTACCCTTGTTTCTGCTGTCCTCGATACAAGCAGAGAGCAAATCGCTTGAATAGCCGTGCCCCTGAAAAGAGCCCGACACCCAAAGGCAGTCGATATACATATATCCGTCCGCAATCAACGGGTTCCATGCGTTCTCGGCGGGAATGTACTCGATAAAACACTTCCCCCGCTCCACGCTTTTGAGGAAGACCAATCCGTCGTCAAACCGATCGGAAAGCCACGCTTTTTTGGAAGAAACCTGAACGTCGCGGTCGTTTGAAATGGCACAGCAAATGTGCTCTTCCCCGAGATTTTCTTTTGTAACTCTGATGTATTCCATATCAATACCTCTCTTCTCCGCGAAGCGGAAATCATAGATTCAAACAATGAACAGCCGAACGATCTCGTTCAAGAAATCATATAGCCCGTGTCCGAAAGACAATCCCAAATACTTGCAGTCTTTTATCAAGTGCTTGCAGAACCCGAAAACGAGACCGATTCCAAATGTGAATAAAACCTGAAGCCATGAACCGTTGATCAAATGCCATAAGCCGAACAGAAATGCCGCTATGATAACGCCAAAATACTTTTTTCGACCGAAGAACGAAACCATCGTTTCCTGGATGTACATACGGAAAACAAGTTCTTCCACAGGACCGATTATCAAAAAATAATTCAGGAAAGGATAAATAACGCCAAACCACGAAAAATCTTTGTGAGAGCCGACCAACGAAAAGCCGCATAACGCAGGGATGAATGCAAGAACCAAAGAAAGAGACAAAGCAATCACCGCACCGATTGCAAATTGCTTCAGGTTTTTCGTGTCAATATCCGCCCTAATGCCGGTAATCTTCATGGCAACCAAGGCAACGGCGGCATTGCATAAATTGACGATCGCCAACAGCAGGACTCTCAACCATAGTGATCCGACCCCTCTGCACAACCCGCCGAGAGCTGTTAAAACGGCGATCAAAATGCAAGCGGATATCAAAACGATCACCTTTTTCTTCAAGAAATCACCCTCCAATATATGTAAAACCGCATAATATCCCTTCCGAAAGGAACGGGTACCGTTGAGAAAACCGCCCATAGGTACACGCATCTACTGCTTCGACTAACCGAAATTCAAAATTAATAATGGTCATAGAAATAATCAGGACGATACTCTTTTTGAAAATGCCGATCGGCTCTTTCCGCAAATTGTCTGGGCGTTATAATTTCGGATTCAATATTTAGTTCCTTGGCTGTTGCAACCCAAATAAGATACGGAGACAACGGCAAAGTATCTTTCACTTTCATTTCACTCCCGTCACGGATAAGAAGACCATCTTCTGCAATTCGTTTCATATCGAAATATAATCGCGCTCCTGGTTGATATGGTTGATCCCAGTCCATTACGATCCGTCGTTTTTCTTTTGAATTGACAACTATTTCACCGGTGACACCCGCGCCAAAAAGGATATAGTTTCTTAAATCCACTGGGTCACCAAGCAGTTTCCCGATTGGTTCTTTCTCCGCTAAACCGCCTTCTTTGCGAAGTTTGTTCCAACACTTGAGACAACCATCTTTACAGATTTGATCGTAGCTTTTCAATGTGGTACTATGAATCAGAACCGGATTTTCATAATTTCTGAGGAATCGATCTCGACAGGAATGTCCCTCGTATTTCTTGAGAGCGTCATCAAGTGCGTTTTGACTTAACGCTAAAACGATATTGTGCTTGGCAGTGTTGTGAAAATCGAAAAAATCACCCAGAGCCATTTGCCAATTTTGACAAAGTTTACCGACGTATAACACATAGGCACCTTTGGGTCCACAGTCAATGCGCATACGATAGTTTTCATCATTCAAAACGAAGACAATCCAAGATTCATCATAAGGAAGTCCAGATGTTGGATCTATGGTATCATCCGAATAGCTATCAATTCGATGCCACATATAACTCTCCTCTCTTTAATCAAATCATAAAAACAGTTTGCTCTATCAAGTCCTAATTGGTTGATCCTTTGTTATTCTAATATACTCAAAAAACATACAATGATTTGATGTGTTCCTTTTCACATGCTTTTCACTCTGTCAAACCGGATTCTGTCATGCCAACATCAAAACAAGCTCTATCTCGTCCTCATCTTCGATACCCGTAGCTACAAAGCCTCTGCTCTCATATAGTTTTCTCGCAACCGGATTATTTTTATTGCAAGTCAAGGCAACCCTGTTTGAATTGCCGAAAGGCTTTGTTTTGATATACTCAATCACACGATCCAAAGCCTCGCTGCCATAGCCGCGTCCCTGTTCAGCTCGGTCGATCATCATATGCCAGAGGTCATACTCGGGAACATCATAGTCATAGATCACCATGATATACCCGATCATTTTTCCCTCCGCATAAATTCCGGACGGCTGACACTGATCTCTGTAAACGTACGCTTGCGCAAGGCTCCGTATCGGATGAGAAACGAAATTCTCTTGCTCGGGCGCAAGGTTGAGATGAAACGCGTCCATGAAGTTTGCCTCTGTGATTGCTTTGAGTTCTACCATAGATACCTCTGTAAATCCCGATTGTCTATCTTGTTTGTCTATCATTATACCCGAAATAGCGTAAATTGTCAATCCCCGAAAGGGATATCGTGATGTTTGCGCCCGTCGGACAAACATCACGCAAAGAAGCGTGATTTGTTTACCAAATCACGCTTCTTTGGCGGAAAGGCAGGGATTCGAAGTGTTTTGAAGCTCGGTTTTTAAAGCGCCGATACTTTTTTTATTTTGACTGTATTTTGACTTTTTGGCGCTATTGTTTTAGCCGATTATCAAAAGGATTTCAATGCTTTTTATCAGATTTCACACGGCATTTTTCCCGCGGGCACGCTTTGCTTTTACTCCTCGGAAATCTTAATTGGAATGCGGCGGGAGGAGTAGCATCCGTATTGATTTTTGGCGATCAGATACAATTCGAGCTGTCCAGCGAACGCGGGCACGGGGACGACCAGTTCCCCCTTGCTTCCGACGCCGGAGCACGTGCCGCCGCTCTTGCCGCGGTCGTCCTCTTTGTTATTGAACTGCCAGGCGACAAGCGAGTCCGGCGCGCTGTTCTGAAAGCAGACGCGAACCGTTTCGCCGGGACGGTAGGCATCCCGGTCCACGGTAAAGGAAAGATCGGTCACGCACCAGGCGATTTCTTCGCTTTGCGCAGAGCCGTTGACGGCACAAGCCGTGTAAAAGCCGGGCTTTTCGGGGTTAAAGATCACTTTCCCTTCGTGGACGAGCCAGCTTGTTTGTTCGCCGGAGGGATCGGTGACGAGAACGGTGGGATAATCGGGATCGAAAATGGAGATTTCCACCGGATCCTGCCCGAGCACGTAATTGGCCTGATTGCCGAAATCGGGCAGCAGGGTGTACGTTCTTTCTGGCGCGGCTTCTTCTCCTTCAAGTCTGAGGAACGGAGAAGGCGTATAGGTGATGTGGTCCGTATGTGCATATCGGTAGATTTTATAACGGCAATAGGGGGATTCCATCCAGAACATCCGGAACTCATCGGGCGTAAAGCGCGTGGTGCGGCAAAACGGCATCACGCTTTCCGAAACGTAAACGGCGTGTACCTTGCCCGTCTCATCCCGCTCAATATCGGTGACGACGGCAACGTGCCGTCCCGTATCCAAAAGGATATCCAAAAGCTTGAGACCCTCCGGCTCCCGGCACTCGATCTCCTCCATTCCTTCGAGCTGCGGCAAACGGACACAGGGCGTGCGATACGGAAGATCGAAAACGTAACTGACAAAAGCGGAGCAAACGATGCCGTAATACGCGTGCACGTTTTGTCCCGTGCCATCAATACGGCGCATATAAAGGACACTGTTGGGGTTTTTCAGCGCGGTAAAAAAGGTTTCCGGCGAAATATTGTAGCCGATGTACTTTTCCGTTCGGCGCACAGAGGAATAGACCATGCCGCAGAGAGGAAAACCGGCGGGAGAATCGTGCTCGATATAAGAAAAGACTCCCTGCGCGCTACGCACTTTGTACACGATCGGCAGCGGCTTGATCGGCGTATAGGCGGCTGTGACCATTTGCTTGGCTCTTTTGATCGCGTTTTCCACGCCCTGAGAGGACGGAATGTCATGATACAGTTTCATCAGCTTTTTTCCTTCCAAAAAAAACACGTTAAACTCATTTTGGGAGATGAATATAATAACACTGAATAATTATACCACGATTTTCAAAAAAAAGCAATAGTATTTTCGGTATTCCAACAATTATTTTGCAATCTCGATTTCAAATAAAAAAAGGGGGGGATTTGAACCTGCGCATTATCCGTGTGCCGGAGATTATGTTAATCTTGGCTATTTCTAAAAGTGGCTTAACTACTGGCTTTTTGAGGTTCGAATCCTACCTCGTTAATCTTTTTTGGTGTTCTTTACAGAGCAAAGAAACTCAAAAAGTACACCAGCGTTTTTGTCCGTTTTCGCGTCCGGATAACAAAAAATCAGGCTTCCGGACGGCTGGTTGACCGTCTGAAAGCCCGAAATTGCCTTATTTTGCCCGATTTTTGCCCAAAATGCAAGAAAAAACCCCTTTTGTCGTGGTAGACAAAAGAGGCTTCTTTTATGGTGCCGGTGGTGGGACTTGAACCCACACGCCCTCGCGGACAACAGATTTTGAGTCTGTCTCGTCTGCCAATTCCGACACACCGGCAAAATCAACAGAAATATTATAGCATAATCAAAACGAAATGTCAAGTCCTTTTTGCCGAAAAAAGCGCAGATAAGGACGATATTTTGATAGACAAGCCCCCGCACTTCCTGCGGGGGCTTTCGATTTATTCTGCCTTCCGATTGCTCATTTCCATATAGACGAGCATCTGCGCGTAAAGAACGGTCGGATAGGTTTTGAAAAACTGTACGTCAACCAAGCCGAACAACAGCAAGCCCAAAATGCAGGCGCCGAGAAATGCCTTTTCCACGTTGCGGCGCGTAAACACCAAACGAACCGTCATGGCGCGGTGCCAAAGGTAGGCAAGAAGACCGACGGCGCCGCAGGAGGCAAGCATCTGAACCAATGTGTTGTGGTAGAAATAGGGATAAAACACAAAATTCCAATCGCCATGCGCCGAATCGTAAAAACCGGAACCAAACACGGGGTATTCCAAAAAATGCTTCCAGCCCGCTTTCCAAAGGGCAAAACGACCGTTGTCATTGAGCCCGTATTCCGCGAAGTTCCGAACGAACGTTCCCATGCGGCGGGACATCAGCAAAGCTCCGACCGCAAGAGCAACAGCCACAAACGTCGTGAACAAACGGTTTTGCTTGCGGTTCGATCCGCCCGCACAAACCAGCACCAAACTGACCAAAAGAACCGCTCCGCCAACCAGCAAAGCGCCCCGACTCTGCGAGGAAAACGCTCCCGCAAACAAAGCAAGACCGATGAGGAAAAACACCCAGCCGTTCCGATGCCAACGGGCAAAATAGAACGGCGCAGGGAGCAGGAAAGCAAGCATTCCCCCAATACTGGTCCAAACACCCCAACCGACCACCACACTTTCCTTCACAATGCCTCCGTCCTCAAAGCGGACGCGCGTAAAGAACGCAAACACCAGCTCGGCAAGCACCAGTACTCCCGTAATGACCAGACAGAAGAAAAAGCGGTCGATCGATCGGCGGTCAAAGTTCCCGTAAAGCGCAAAAAAGAGATAGACAAAAAGCGTCGAAGCCGCAAAAATCACAACGAACAAAAGATTTTTCGGCGTATAGATCGGGTTGAAAACACCGTTGAAGAGCATCACCCCGCAAAGAACGACAAGCGAAAGAAAAATCGGACTGCGGCGGTTCAGGCGGTTTGCACCGCGACGGTTGCGAACCATAAAATACGCCAGCGCGGCGATCACAACGCCGACCGTGCAAAAGAACGGAACAGACCAAGGTTTTTCGAGAAAGCGCTCGTAGTGGTAGTCCGTAGCCGACGGGTCGAAATGGCGAGCGGACACCGTAAAGGCAGTCATCATAAAAGGAGCGATCAGAAATTCCGCGTCGTGCATCACAAACAGTCCGGGTAGCGCCGAGAGAAGGACGGCGCAAACGAACGCAACGTCCAATCCCGTGGCGTGTCCGGCAAACACGAGCGCCGCCACCAAAAAAGGATACCATACCCCGTGATAGAATTTTCGGATATAATCGGTCTTGTTTGTCATAAAGTCACTCCCGTTCGGAAGGTTTTTAAATTTTCCTCAAACACCGAGGAAAGCAGATAGTCCGATAAATTCGGATAGGTCACGGAACCAACGCCGCAGGCGTCCCGCACAAGACCGCGAACCAACGAGCAAAAAGCGTCCGTATCGTCGAGCGGGTAAAGGCGGTCGTCTCCGAGCAGATCCTCCTGACCGCGAACACGGCTCGCAACGATCGGAAGCCCGACCTGCATCGCTTCCAGAATATTAAAGGGGAGCCCCTCGCTCCGCGACGCCGAAACATAAACATCGGTCACGGCGAGATAGGGAAAAACAGGTTCGCGGTTGCCGGCGAGAAAGACGGCTTCGCCAAGTCCCAGCCTGTCGATCTCCCGAATGAGGTTCTCCCGTTCTTTCCCTTCTCCAACCAGCAATAAATGAACAGGTAATCCCTCTTCGCGCAACTTTGCAACCGCACGGATGAGAAAAATCTGATTTTTGCGGCGGCTCAATTCCCCCACAAAGGTCAAAAGCAGATCCTGCGGAGCAGCATAAAGGAGACGAAGCTCCTTGTTCGGCAAAGGCATTTCGCGGGAAGGAAGACCCATGCCGTGCAAAAAATAAACCTTCCCCGCGCAAAGTGCGCGGGAAGTCACAGCGGCAAGGTCGTGTGCGTTCATCACCGCGAGCGCGTCGGTCTGCTTGGCAAGCCGACGTTCCACCCAAAGCAAGAGCTTATCGCGCAACCCCATCGGCGGGTCGGAAAACAAATATCCGTGAACCACGTTCAGCAAACGCGGTTTCGGCTTCACGCGGCGCAAGGCAAGACGAACCAACGCCGCCGCCAGCGTGGTGTGAACGATCACCGCGTCAAAGCGTTCGGAACGGCAAATCTTGCGGATGCGATGAACGGAAGAAGCGTGGCGGAGCGTCAACAACTTCTTGCTGATGGAAACCGGAAAATCCACGCCTTCCCCGTCCGCGAGCGTAAAGACGTCGTAATCCTCCCGCAAAGCGGCAATATACGGCTCGTGAAAGCGTCGCAAATGCGTTGCTGTGGAAGCAACGTAAAGGATTTTTTTACGGGTCTGCATGTCCGTTGTCCTCCGAAGCGGAAGTCTTTTCGCCGAGCGAATTCACGGGGTCTTTCGGCTGAAAGCCCTCGGTTGCGATCGGCGCGGCGTCTGCCGCCGCAGTCACAAAGAGGTCGGTAACGGCTTCTTCCGCAGGCGTTTCTTCCGCAGGGATCAGTTTTTCCGCGTTCGGCGTGCGAACGATCTTTTCTTCAAAATCATCCCCGTCGGTCAATTCGTTTTCGGGCTCTTTCTTCTCTTCCTCTACCGACGACTTTTCAACAACCGCTTCACCACGCGGCGAAACTACGGTTGGAATGTCCTCGGGAACCGACGGGAGCTCTTTTGCAGGCGTTGTCTGCGAGGCTTCTTCCGTCGTTTCCGCAGGTTGCGCGGCATAGTTTCGGACATACGTACGCTTTTCCAGAGCCTGCAGCCGTTTGGCGTCCTGCGCCTCGCGCTCCACGTATTTTTCATGGCGGTTGATTGCGTGGAAAGGCGTCAGGAGCAAAATGCGAATGTCGCCCCAAAACGTCCAGTTTTCGATATAGTTAATGTCCTCTTCGATGCGGGCTTGAATGGAAGTGTCTCCGCGAAGGCCCTTGATTTGTGCCAATCCCGTAATCCCGGGACGAAGCGTGTGCTTCAACATATAAAGAGGAATTTCGCGACGGAATTTCTCCACATAGAACGGAACTTCGGGGCGAGGTCCCACAAGGCTCATGTCCCCGATCAGCACATTGTAGAATTGCGGAAGCTCGTCCAAAGCGAATTTGCGGATAAAAGCGCCGAAGCGGGTTTTTCGGTCGTCATTTTCGTTCGACCATCCCGTTTGCTGATCGGTGTTCACCTTCATCGAGCGGAATTTATACATGGTAAATTCGCGGTTGTCCTTCCCCACACGGCGCTGCTTGAAGAGGATCGGACCCGGCGAAGAGAGCTTCACGCCGATCGCGGTAAAGAGCATGAGCGGCGAGGTGACGATAATCAAAACCAAAGAAATGACAATATCCATCGCGCGCTTCATCATTTGGTTCGAGATGTTATCCAAAGGATTGCTGCGAATGTCTATCATGGGCAAATTGCCGACCTGCGAGATCTGACGGGGTGCCTTGAAATACCCGCAAACCGACGGAACAAACATGACCTTCACACAGTTGTCGTCGCAAATGGAAATATATTTGGAGATCACCTTTTTGCGAACGGTGTCAAAAGCCATAATCACTTCATCGGGGCGGAATTCTTTGAGCACGTGGTCGAGATCGGCGGTTGTTCCGAGGTGCGGAAGCCCGACCACATTGAGATTCCCGATATAACCGATCACGGAATAACCGTATTGCGGATTGCGGTGGATCTCTTCGAGGTAGCCGTCCACCATTTCCTGGCTGTCGGTCACCACAAGGATATATTTAATGTTCTTCCGATTGCTGCGCAGGCCGTGCAGAATGGTCATCATAATCACTTTTTTGGTCATGCTGACTACCGCGCTGACAGCGGCGGAAAGCAGGATCCAACGAACGAGCCAAAAATCGCTGTCGTGACGAAGCCAAAAAGCGACAACGGAAAGAACCGCCGCCAATATGGCATTGACAAGGAAAATACGGCCGAGGAAAAAGTAAATGCGTTTGGTACGCATCGGCTCGTAAACGTTGTGATAACTGTAAAGAAAAACCGCGACAAGACAAACGAGCACAATCTCGAAAATGAGGGCAGTTCCGTCGATCGTCCATTCGCGCGACGACCAAAGATGCACGGCGTAATAGCTGAAATAGATGGAAACAAAACTCAGAAAGAAATCGAATATCCGTTCTCCGCTTTGCAGAAGATAGCGATAAACTCTCATAATTTCTTGCTTCTCCTTTGCAGGATTGATGGAGAAAAACACCTCGGGAAACGCACAAAGTGTCGGCAGTTGCCCGCGACTCCATTCCATAGATATTTTTATTTTACCACAAAACCTGCCAAAATGCAACCGTTTGACCCAAAAAAGAGGAAAAACACGGTGTCCGAAAGAAAATCACCGCAGCCCCGAACAAAGTTCGGGGCTGCGGTGCAAATTGCAATTTGGTTTTCGCCGCAAAGCCGCGCCCGTCGAAGGGCAACGGCGAATGCGACGAGAATCGGGCGGCGGGGGTCAGTTGGCAAGACCCGACTGTTCAATTCCCTGCACCAGGAAGCGCTGCAAGAACGCATAAATGATGACAAGCGGGAAAATGATCATCAAACCGCAGGTGTTGCGGATCGCGGAATAATAGAGTTCCTGACCCGCGTAATCGGTTTTGAGCGAATTGGGTATCTTCCCCACCAACTTCACGAGCATATTGACCGTGTCGGATGGGAAGAACAGGTTGGTGTAGAATTCATCCGTCCACTGCCAGCAGAAGGAGAAAAGGAACACCGTGATCAGCATGGGGATCGAGTTCGGGAGAATGATCCGCACGAACGTGCGGAACGTTCCAGAACCGTCGATATATGCCGATTCTTCCAGTTCGTCGGGAATCCCGCGGAAGAACTGACGGAACAGGAAGATGTAAAGACCGTTCTTGAAGCCCAAGCCGCCCAGCGACAGCAGAACCATCGGAATATAGGTGTTCGTCAGGTTCACACCGGCTTCCGAAAACTCGAACTGCATCCGGTATTTCGGAACCAACCGTCCGCGCCGCTCAATGTAATACTTGAACAAACGCAACGTATTGTCCTTTTCGCCGGTTTCCGGATTTGTGAATTTAAGAATATCCAGCTTCTCGAAGAAGCCCGCAAACCAACCCGGTTTTGCTTCCTTGATCACTTCTCCGGTCGTTTCATCAATTTGTTCGGCGATCGCACCGAGGTTCTTGATGTTGTGCCCGAAGAACTGGATGCCGCCGCCTTTGAACAAGCGGACGATTCCCAAAACATCAAAGAAGCGGAATTCCATATACATAGAAAGTCGCAACGTTTGATGCGGGATGATCATGGTCAGGATCACGAGCAGGAAGATGATGTTTCTGCCCTTGAACTTAAACTTTGCAAACCCGTAGCCGATCAACGCGCAGATCATGGTTTGAATGATGGCGGAGAGCAGCGAAAGAATGAAAGTGTTGCGGAAGGCGGTCCAATAGCCGAGCTCGGAAGCGATCGCGCGGTAAATATCCAGCGTAAAATGCTTCGGGATCAGGCGAACCGTCACATCCACGAAATCCTCGGGTGCCATCACGGAGCCTGCGATCTTCGTTAAGAACGGGTAAAGCACGATGTAGGAAATACCCACCATCAATACCAAACGGAAGATCCAGATCACGATGCGCGAGAGGAAGTAGAAATTGAGGAATCTTGCTTTGAGCCGGTCTTTGAGGGGAGAGCGATCAAAATCCACACGAATGCGGTTTTTGGTCTCGCGCTTCACGACAGGCTTTTTTTCTGTGTTCTGTGCGTTCATAACTTCCCCTCCCTTAGTCGGATTTCCGTTGGTAGAAGACAAACGCGGAGAGAACCGCCGCTATCACGCCAACGATCGCAATGACGATCATGAAATAGATCCACGACATTGCCGCGCTCAACTCCATACCACCCGCCTGCGAATAGATACGCGAGATGTAAGCCATCACGGTATTGTTCTCGGAGGTAAAGGAGTCGATCACGGTATAAACCGCATTGACGAGGATCATCGGGGTAATCATCGGGAAGGTGATTTTCCAGAAGGTCTCCCAAGCGGTAGCGCCATCGATCTTGCAGGATTCGTAGATCGCGGGCGAGATAGACTGCAAACCGGAAAGGAAAATCAGCATTTGAACGCCCGAACGGTTTACAATGTCGTAAATGTTGTTGATCGCGGTGGTCACGTACTCAACGATTTCGGTACCGACCTTCATATTGCTGAAAAGCCGTTCCAAATCCATGGAGGAGACCAATTGCGTTGCCGCACTGGTACCCGAACCGTCGTCGATACCGCCGCTTTCTTCCATGTAGGAATTCAGAATGTCCATTGCGGAAATACTCTCCATAATACCCGTGGAAAGAATGACGGGGATGAAGAAGATTGCGCGGAACACACCGCGTCCGACCATCTTCTGGTTGAGCATGATTGCCATGAAAAGCGAGAAGATGATGATAGCGGGAATGTCGAAAGCAAGCCGTTGCAAACCGGAAACCAGCTTTTGCGCATATTCGGGGTCTTCAAGAAATGCCTTTCTGTAATTTTCAAAACCGACAAACGTGGTTGTGAAAGTTCCCGAACCAATCTCCAAATGGCTGAAACTGAATTGAATGGATTCGAGCATCATGGGAAGATAAATGATGACGAAGCCGATGACGAACGGGAGAATGAAGAACCAACCCGCGCGGGCTTTGCGTCTGTCAAGGGAGACGATTTTTCTCCGTTTCTTTTTCTCGGAAACAACTTGCTCCGATTGTTGCATTTCGGTTGTCATGGAATGAACGTCCCCCTTTCATCAGTGATAAAGCACCACATATCCATACGCGGGAACGGTGTATTCCTGCCCGTTGTAGGCTGTATGGACAGCGTAGTTGTTGTAGTTGAGGATAAAGGTCTTGAAGTAGGTCTTGTTCCGGGCGGCATCCACGTCGCCGTAGGAAACGGCAACCACCTTGTTGTTGGTCACGAAGTTTGTAGTGCTGACCGCTCCGGTGTTTTCCGTATTCTGCTGTTCATCGACAGGAGGCGTATAAACGCCCGCCGCGATAAGATCGGCGAAATCAATGGGTTCCACCGCCGGATCTGCGTTGATCAGAGCCAAAACCGGATCGGAGAGCGCTTGGAGCGCGTCGGCATACGGCGCGTTTCCTTCCGTGTATGTCTCGCAGAGATGAAGCTTCTCGTCCGCTTTTGCAGGAACGAGAGCGGGATCTGCCAGAAGCGCGGTAACGATTTCGTTCGCCTCGGTGTAGCGATATTCGCGCGCCGTTCCCTGCACTGCCGCACGGATGATTTCAAGCTCGTCATTCAACTGATTGCGGATCGCAATAAAACGGTCGTGCAAATAGGTCAGCTCGGAATATTTCGTCAACGCGGAAATGATCGAAATGCGGATGGCACTTGCCATTTCCTGACGTTTTTCGTCAGCTTCTTCGTCACCATCGTAAGCCGACAGTCTATACTTCGCGTTGTTATAAGCCGTTTCCACCGCCGCATTCTGCACATCCATTTGAGTCAAGAGATCCTTCAACTGGCTTTCAGCGGAACGAATAAAGATCATCGCGTCGGCAATCCGCGCGGTTTTGGCAATCTCCGCACGTTCAATGTCGGCAAGCGCCTGTTCCTCTGCGGTGGCAACCTCCTTGGCGATCTGCGCCCGCAATTCGTCGGCATCCAGCATACGAACGGTGCCATACTCGTCGTAGTTCAGGAATTTGTGATCAATGATCACCTTGGTTTGCACGTCGCGGAGCAAGTCGTTCAAAGTATTGTAGTAGGAAATCAAGTCTTCCTTCCAGATACTGTAGTCAATCGAGTAGTACTTGCTCAAATAGGGATCTTCCTTGAGCTCGCTCGTGTTTCGGTAGGAAAGGATGAAATACATTCCCGCGCCGTTTTCCACGGATTTGAGGATCGTGTATTCGGGGTCGCCTTCCTGATTGAGCGGGGAACCCGCGAAACGAATGTAACCGTGCAGAACCGCTCCGATAAACGGAACCGACGCGCTCGATTTCGTATAGCGGCTGGAATCGATGTCGGCGTTGATAATGTGGTCAACATAAGCCCATGTGTAAGCATTGCCGGAATCGGTCATCAAGCTGTATTTTTCCGAGAGGTCGGCAAACGCCTTCACGGTAAAGTCCTTGCTGTCCTCGCTGTTGTAAGGATCGTCCTCGTCGAAATCCGAGTTCAACGCACTGCCGAGAGAGGCGACCGACATGGTCCGAATATCGTACTTCCCGTAACTCTTCATCAGCTTGGTATAGAACTTACTGTAACGCGAAGGCGAGATCGCGAGCTGGAAGAAGCTCACATAAGTCTGCTTGGTCGCGCTGTAAATCCGTCTGGAAGAATAACGGTTGTCGATCGTCTTGATCGCATCCTTTTTGAGGTTCAAACTGTCGGTGGACGTGTTTTTCTGACTGTAAGCGAAATCGAAATCCGGATAAAGACCGAGGTTCGCGTTTGCGTCCTCTTCCCGGATCGCCTTCGCCGTTTTAACGAGCTTGCGGAAGCCGGATCTGCCACCGACCTTGCTCTCCCATTTTACCTTGGAAGGCATGGTCGAGTACATACCGCCGTTGGCAAAACCAGTCAACTTGAAATTGACGTTCCGCACACCGTTATCGAAGAGCTGATTGTACATCGTCAGAATGTCCTCGAAAGTCGTGAGCGGCGTCATAACGTTCACGGGGATCGTTGCGATCGTCGTTTGCGTCTGAATGGCGCCGAAAACTTCCATGTAAAGCGGGATGTCCTCGGTCAGTTCCTCTGCTTCAATCTTTTTGAGAACTTTGTTCGCGATCAAGTAGTCGCGGTAAGCTTCCGCCATACCGAGCCAGGACGCCTCATAATAGCGGTAATCACCGCCGGAGGCTCTTGCCGCGGCGCGGATCGCCTCGCCCTTGGTCGCGTCGGTCAGCATTTGATAATGGATGCGGATGTTTCCCGTGTATTTCCGGTCGGAAACCACCGTCCATTTGTGGCTGCTCGTCACCGAAATTGAATCGGCAATGTCGTAGCTATCTTTCGGCTTCGGGTTGAAAGAGGTAATGATCGTTGCGTATTCGGCTTGCTGACCCAAATGGTAGGTTTGGATCCTGCCGAGTGACTCACCCGCCTCGATCACGGCAATATAGCCGCGCTTGTAGGTGTTGGTTGTGATCTGATCGGCGGTATAACCTTCCTCCAAGATGGAGTTGAGCGACTTGACCGTGTCCGAAACCGAAATTGCCTCGCCGCTTTTACTCGTGTAGGAATTGATCACTTCCGTTGAAACCGAACCGAATACCGGCATCCGGATTGCTTTTTGGTAGGTCGCACCGGTGATCTCATGGTAGGCGTAATCCAACCCGTAGATTTTTGCGCTGACCGACTCTGTCTTTTGGGCAAGTTGCTGATAGTCGAAGAGCGAACCGGAACCGTCGGGGTAGAAGTTATAGCCGGGATGCGTGGTGTTACCCGCGCCCATATAGGGCAAAAGGCTGATGGATTCAAGCATGTAGCTTGACATATCATACTGCAAACCGTTGCAGGAAGCTCTCAACGTCAGTCCCGTTTCGCCGAGCGTGTATTCGAGAGCGAGCTTGAACACGGGATATTGTTCGTCGGTTGCCTCATAGCCGGTCGCTTCGTGGTCGGCGTCCATCTGCTCGAAGCTGTAAGTATCCATGCAGAAGTCTTTGATTCGGGTTTCCAATTTGGTAAGATCTTGGTCGGAAACCGAGTCGTCAAGCGTGTAGATATGCACGTCGTGATCTTCGAGAACCGGATAGGTTTTCACCAAGGCCTCTCTCGTCGCGTCGGTTGTTTCGAGATCCCAGCCCTTTTCCGAATAGTAGGACAGGAATTGGACAAATTCGAAAGGCAGAGTGCCTCTTTTCGTGTTGATGAATGCCGCAATGTCCTCGACGCCGGCGATATCCACGCCGTAACCTTCGAGCATCGGTCTGAGGATGTTTTCCTCGAAGCTTTCTTTCGGGATCCATCTCGGAACCAGTTTGCGCATTTCCTCGCGCCCGATGACATATTCCATCCGAACGCCGTTGCGGATCTTGGAAAGATCGATCTGCCCACGCATGGCAGCGTCCACAAAACTGTATAATTTTTTGGACTGCGCCTTGCTGGTTTCCGAATAATCGATAATGATCTGCGAAAGCATTTGCTCTCTGGTACCCGCCGTTGTTCCGTTGGTATAGTAATTTGCACGAGAGCTTGCAATGTCATAGGGGTTGGTAAAGAGGACGTTCTCGGGATTTGCGATCTCGCGGAACGCAACTTCCCCACTCTCCTCGTTGGCATAAAGCTCATATCCGTATTTGGAAAGAATGAGCGTCATGGAAGCGAGTTTCTCCTGCGGGGAGGAAAACGCGTGCGTCATATAGTATTTTTGAATCCGCACGTTTTCCTTATCCGTCGAAACCGGCGCATCGGCGGCACCGACGCCGACGATCGTCGCCGACGCCGCACCGAGCACAAACAGCACGGCAAGGAAGGCTGATAGAATTTTATGTTTGATTTTCATGAATTCGCAACCTCCTTTCCGTTACGCTCGGTATTGCAATTCCGTGATAATGTTCGTAACCAAACTCAAAAGCTTCGAGAGCAGCATACTGAACAAAAGCACGATAAAGACGATGAATGCCATTGCCACGATCGTTCCGAGAATCGTGATAAGGTTTTTGAAGAGAGAATAGTCGTGGGTCACCATGGTTCCGAAGAAGAGCAGAATGCCGACCCAAATGAGTGCCAGCGTTCCGAAGAACCCGATCAGGGAAGCCTCGGTGGAAGAAACCCAGTTGGACGCGATCGTTGCGGGGATGATGATGAGAGGAATCGGCAGAAGCGAATAACAGGACGCCACGAAAATATCCTTGAAGCTTCCTTCCCCCTCAAACAACGTCGTCAGGCACCAGTTTGCGAGCACAAACAGCAATACGGGGATGAGCACCGCGATTAACTGCGCGAAAATGGTGGTGATTTTGTGAGTGGGGTTGAGCACGTAGCCTTGCCCGATCCCTTGATAGAAGAATGATAGAACGGTGATTGCGAGGAACACCAAACCCGCGCGTACCGAGCCGCGTCGCTCGTGTTTGAGGTCGTAGAAGCCGTCAAACGGATGGAACAGGACGTAGAAACCGTACATCAACTCCTGCCCGAAGGTCTTTTTGATCCGACCGTTCGTTGCCACGCGCTTGTTGACTTTTGCCGCAAAGGCAAACCACTTTACAACGCCTACGATCAGCGCAATGATGACCACAAACACCAAAAGGAACCATTTGGACATCCATTCCTTGCGGACTTCCTTGTAGGATTCCGACCAGTTTTCGGTATCGTAAGCAGTCTCGAAATATTTGAGCGATTTCTTGTATTCACCGCTGCGGTAAAGTGCGTTGCCGATACCGACATACGCCGCGTCGAAGTTGGAGTTTCTTTGGAGCACGGCTTCCCAACATTGGATCGCATAGTTATAATCCAGCGAGTTTTCCGCCGCGATCGCCTCGATCAACATATTGCCGTAACCCGTGCGATCATAAACAATGATACTGCAAGGCGTTCCCTTGTCGAGAACCAACATGGTATCGCCTTGGTAGCAGACCGCCTCGATGTTGGAAATGCTGCCGAGCATTGAGCCCTTGTCACCGAAAGCGAAGAGCAGGTTGCCGTTGAAATCGTAGGTGTAGATTTTGTTCCGCTTGGAGTCAATGATCGACCATGTTTTCTCGGGCCCGACCGCCACGTCGGTCACGGTGGAAGTACCATAGTATTCATCGGTCGTTACAGTGGAAAAATCGACCTCGCCGGCAGGCGGCCAGAAACCGTTTCTTCTCATAATCTCGTCACCGGCGGGATTGAGGAGCTTCACGGGGAGATACTTGCCGGACCTGTCTTTTCCTCTGATCGCACCGCGAACCGAGGATTCGGCGATCGAGGAAGTCGTCACGTAAACGAAGCCGTCCTCGTTGATGGTGATATTGTTATACTCCGTGGAAATCAACTTGGTGGATTGTTCTCTTTGCGCCTTGGTCTGGAAGCGACGCCAAATGATCTGCCATGCGTTGATGGTGACCGCCTGCGCGCCGATGAACCCGACGAATTCGCCGTTCGGATCCATCACGATAATCCCCTGATAGGTCGTGGAGGACACCACGTAAATTCTGCCGTACTGGTCGATCGCCATGGCAACTGGCTTATAAACCGCGTTATCATCGAACAGCTGACTTTCGGGCTGATCGACGATTTTCAGAAATTCACCGGTCGTCTTGTCGAACACGACCAAGCGGTTTTTGCTCGTGTCGCACACCCAAAGCTGATTTTGATAGACGAACACTCCTTCGGAGCCGGAGAGCGCGTCGGCGGTACCCCGATCGTTGATGAAGTTCGAAATCGCGAATTGGAACTCGAAATAGCGGTTGAGAACCACCACACGGTTGTTGCCCGTGTCGGCGATGTAGCAGTTCCCTTCCTTGTCGGTAACGAGGTCGTTGGGGGTGTTGAGCGCCACGCCCGTCGCCGCCGTAATGCCCATGTCGTCGGATGTCAGCGACGTACGGGCGGAATAGGCGTCGGGCGAATAAAGAGCAGTACCATTAATGGAATAGGTGTAGGTCTGGTATGCCGAAGAAGCACTTGCGGGAATCACGAACGCGGGAACAACCAAAACAAGCGACAGCACAACGAGCAAAACGGAAATGATTTTTTTCATTGTGTCGCCTCCTTAATCCTTCATGCCGCTCGAGCCCATCGTTTCGATGATGTTCGACTGCGTAATCACGAATACGAGGATCGGAACGAGCATCATCAGAACGAGCGACGCCGCGGAAGCACCTGCGCGCTTGATACCGCCTGCCGTGATCTGCCCGATCGCGTAGTTGAACGATTTGAGCTGTTCGGAATAGATATAAATGGAAGAACCCGCGTTCCAGAGAGTCTGGAAAGAGTAGATAATCAGTGTCAGCCACGCAGGCTTGACCATCGGCATTGCGATCACCCAGTAGGTTCGCAATTCGCTCGCGCCGTCGAGACGGGCGCTTTCGAGTACCGCGTCGGAAACGTTGGTGTCCATAAACTGCTTCATCAAATAAAGTCCGAGCGTGTATCCCCAAGCGGGAACGATGATCGCAAAATAGGTGTCGATCATGTGGAAAGCGGACATCAGGATAAAGCTGGTGATCGCCGTGACCGTGGAGTGGAACATGAGCGAGGTGCGGATCGTGGTAAAGATCCATTTATGCCCCGGGAATTTGATCTTCGAGAGCGCGTAGGCGCAAAGAGAAGCGATGAACAAATGCCCGAAGGTACCCATGACCGAAGTGAACACGGTGTTGAAGATGTAGCGCGAGAACGGCACCCAGGAAGTGTTCATCAACGTAAACAGATCCTTGAAGTTGGAAGCCGTGGGGTTGATCACGTAGAAACGCGGCGGATACATCCAAAGTTCATCCAATGGCTTGAACGCCTGCATCAGGACGTAAACCATGGGAAGTGCCATAAAGATACCGAGGATCGTCAGGATAAACGTAATACCCGCGTCGCCGCCCGCCGAGCGGGAAAGGACGACTTTATGCTTTCTGGTTCTTAATCTTGCCATTGTCAGTTACCCACCTTTGAAAGCATTTTCTTGACGATACTGTTTGCCGAGATCATGATGGCGAAGAGCACGACCGCGATCGCCGAGGAATACCCGATCTCATAACGCTGACCGCCGTAGTCCTCGAGATGGTGCATGATCGTGTGCGCCGCATAGTCGACCGAGGGGAACCCGCAAAGCGCGGTAACAACGCCGCCGAAGCCGAAGGAACCCGTGATCGCCATGATCGCGCCGAACATCAGCTGCGGGCGCATATTCGGCAAGGTGATGTACCAAAGCTCCTGCCAGCGGTTGCGAACGCCGTCCACTGCACCCGCTTCGTATTGAGCACGGTCAATTCCCTGCAAGCCCGCAATAAAGGCAAGGAAGGAAGTTCCGAGCGAGGTCCACAGCGCCACAATGATACAAAGCGGCATTACGTAGTTGGCATCCTGGAACCAAGCGATCGGCTTGGATATGAACCCGAGTTCAAAGAGCGTCGCGTTGAACCACCCGTAGGAGTCCGCGCTGAAGAACACACCCCAGATCAAGTACACCTGACCGGAAATGGACGGTGCATAGAAGATCAAGGTCACGATCGCGCGGATACGGGGCGAAAGCTCGTTGATGAACCAAGCCACGAGGAAGGAAAGCAGGTAGGACACGGGACCGACGATCACCGCGAAAACAAACGTATTTTTGAGCGCGATGAGGAAGATGTCGTCCGCAAAGAAGAGGTTGATGTAGTTGTTCAGCCAAACCACGTTCGGCATCTGCAACATATTGAAGTCGGTAAAGCTGATGAAGATCGAAAGGACCACGGGCGCCACGGTAAAGATCGTGAAGATGAGAACATAGGGCAGGATCATCAGATACGCAACCCGATTCCTCTTCATTTCTTTCCATATCCACTGACGGTAGGTCAGGTCTTTTCTTGCAACAGCTTTTTTCTCTGCTGTATTGTTTGACATTGACTTTCTCCTTTATCAGTAGGTTTGAAGCGAGCCCGCAATGTTGCAAAGGCACTCGGTAATGAAATAGACAAGCTCCTGTTCGTTCAGCGATTCGATCTTGTAGCCGCCGTTTCTCGAGGAAGCGGTCTGCTTGCTCACGTAAACGAACCAATCCTGCGTTTTGAGCTGCGCGTAAGTGGTGCGCTGTGCCGTCGCGTCGGGATTGAGACGAGCGCTGATGATCGCCGTCACCGAACCGTCACCCGGGTCAAGCTGTTGGGCAAATGCCTGCGCCGCTTCCTTCACCTGCTCCAAGCGCTGGTTGGTAATGCCGTATCTTGCAGTCTGGTATGCGTCGTAGTACTTGTTGTCGGGAGTTGCGGCGCCATAGCGTTCGGCAAGGCGGTCAAGAGCCTCGTTCGCCTGGTCGGAACGCTTTTTGAGAAGCGTTTGACCGATTTCCAGGGTTTCGAGCTTGAATTCCTCGCGTTTGCGGGTAATTTCCTTGTTGATCGTATTGATATAGCCCAAAAGCTCGGTGCTGGGATCCGCGTCGTCGTTGTAGGCAGAGAGGAACGCGAAGTTGGTAAAGCGGTCGATGTAATAATAGCCGGGGTAGTTGGGGATGGACGCGAGGTTGGAGAATTGTTTTTCCACCTCAACGCGCTCCGCCTCGGTCCAGGGCATTTCTTTGAGCGCCTGGTAGTTTGCGGTGGAGTGCTTCGCCGAATCGCCGATGATCGCCACCATTTCGGTCGCGTAGTCCACTTGGCAAGGATAGTCGGTGTACCACTTGACGAATTCCCAAACGGTACCGTATTCCTTTTTCAGAGCCGCGCGGTATTCTTCATCGGTCTTGTAGCGGCTCGGAACAACGTTTGCCTTTCCTTTAATCATAACCGCCGCGGTAACGCTCGACACCGAGCAGTTGTTGATACTGCCGTCCGACTGCTCGTAACCGGGGAGCGGAACGAACGACCAACAACCGTCGATTTCGGTGGCAAACACCTTCAAATGGTTGTAAAGCGACGTATAATCGGAAATAATGATCGGCATTTCACCGGTGCGGAAACGGTTTGCGGCATTATAAGTATAAGGGAAGGAATACTGCGTGAACATATTGCACATGGTCTCGAAGGCTTCCAACCCGACAATGGAGTCGAGGTTGATGCGCATACCGTTGTCGGCAAACAGCTCTCCGCCGAGCTGGTAAAGCAGGATCTTGTAGTTTGTGGTAACGCCGATTTCCATGTTGTTGGATTCGAGCTTGGATTGCGCCACGTAAACGTCTTCCCACGTTCTCGGGATCTCAATGCCGAGGTTTGCGAGAATGTCGATCCGAACGAACATCATCGGGAACTGTTGGTTCTCGGGGAGTCCGTAGCAATGCGAATCGCCGTCCGCGTCATCCATGCGGAGAACCACCATGGCAGCTTCGTTGAAGTTTGTAACGATATCGTCGAAGCCTTCCATATCTTCAATATTCATTAAAGCGCCGCGGATCGCGTAGTTGATTACATCCGCCTGACCGAGTCCGAGGTAAGCGTCGGGACCCATACCCGCAAGAATGGAAGGAAGGAGCGTACCGCCGGAAACGAGCTTCAAGTCAACGGCAATGCCCGAATTGGTAGTAAAATCGTTGGTGGCGAGGTTGCGAATGACCTGCGCCTGATCGCGACCGTAGGCAAGCCACACCTTGACCGATTCCGTAGCGGAAGCGTCGGCGCGGGCGCCCATGTTGTTGTAATCGCGGAAGAAACTTTGGATAAAGCCGGAGAATTCGTGGGCAAAAGAAACGAAGAAATTGCTGTTTGCCTTGGGCGCTTTCTGCGAATGCCCCTGGATCATTAGGTAATCGAGTTGGAGCGGTTGGGTTTTGGCGTCGGTCAGGAAGGTACCGAGCGAACCCACATAGCTCTTGAAGTTGGAAAGGTTCTTTGCGATCGAGTCCTCGTTATAGCCCATGTTGGTAAGCAGGCTGGCGAGCTTATCGCAAATACCCGTGTAGGTGGACGCGGTGTTCTTTTTCAGCTCGTTCGAGAGAGCCGTCAGCGCGCGGGATTGGCGGATCATGTCGATCAGCGTGTCGGGGAGCAGACTCGAAAAGCTGTAATCGCGGTATTGGTCGGGAGAAGATCCCGTCAATTTGATAATATCGAGGTAATCCTTGTTGAGCGCTTCCAGGATGACTTCCAACCGGCGGACGTTTTCGCTCATGGAACCGAGCGTCACCTCAAACCGAATCGTATAGACAACGTCTTTTTCGAAATAGAGTTGGTATTCGTTCTTGACTTCGTTCTTTTTGACCTTGTTCTGCGAATTGGTCAGGTTGGTGACCTGCCAACCGCTTCCGTAATCATAGCGGAGCTCGGCGGCTTCGGCAAACGGAAGTCCGTCATAGTAGCCTGCGGAGCTACCGCCGTGTGCGGCTTGGTAGGCGTTCTTGCTGTCGTAGTCGGTAAAGATTTGGAGAGAACGGGAAACATACAAACCGTCGAGGTAGCTCTGCTTGAAACGGGAATAAATGTCGTACATTCCCGAGGCGTCAACACTGAATCGGTATTCAGCCCACTGTCCCGCGGTCTCCCATTTCTCACTGCCGATGGTGTTGAGAAGCGTGCGGGTCGTGTCGCAGGGAGAGGTCATTGCCGACGCGCGGTCTTCAATGGGATAGATAACGTTTGTGGACGTATGCGTGAAATATTCTCCTTCGAGTTTCACCTTGTCGGCGCCTTCCACAGTGGTATCCACACCGTTGGCGGCAAGCTCGGCAAGGTACTGCTCATAGGAATTGATCGTGGTATAAGGAGTGAAAACGATTTTGGAAAGTGCCATCGGTTCATTGACGCCGAGGAGCGTGAAAACCACGGTTCCCGTATCGGAAGGCTCAATGAAGAAGCCGAAATCATTTGCGTAGTAACCGCCACCGTCGCGGAGCGCGTAGGTCATCCATTCGGGCGACTGCTTCATGGTCGGGCGAAGTTCGTTTCTGTCGTCATCCTGTTCAAAGAAGCGGATAGCATACTGATTGAGAAATTCGTTGATCGCACTCGTCACGGTCAACGGCTGTTCCAAAATCAGGTATGTTCCGTCCTCGGAATACTTGCATACAACGCCCGCCTCGTCCGCTTCGCGTTTGACGTCGGCAAGAGCCGCCGTGAGTTTGTTCGCGTCCTTTTGAATTTTCTTGGAGGGGCGATACACGGCGGAAAGAGCGGAAACGGTGTTTCCGCTTTGGAGATAGGAACCCCAACGCTTGGCAAGCGTGATCGAGCGAGCCTCGGAGAACGGAGCTTCATAATTGATGAAGAACTCACGCTCGATCGAAGCGGCTTTCCCTTCCACGGGATAATAGATCAACGAAACGCTGTAAAGCCCCGGCTCGGTAATTCCCGCAGCAGCGAGATCCAGTGTCCACGAGGTCGCGCCCGTGCTCGGGGTGTACACCGCGTTCACGCCGTCGTAGACCGCGCCGTGCGCAAAAGCGGAATAATTGAACTTGGAGCCTTCCGCATTGACGTCGGCGGCGGAATAGGTGGCGATCGCGTCGCCGTCGCTGTTGCGCTCGGTCAGAACCCATTCGTCACCCGCTCCGATCGTTGCGGAATTGCCCTTCCCTTTTCCGAATTTGTCAACGCCGCCCGTCCAGTACACCCAACCCGTCGCAGCGTCGAATTCGATGCTGTTTTCGTTGCCGGTACGGACACGCGCGGCGTCAAAAACCTCGCGATTGCGGGACATATATTCGTCGTACGAAATCGTATTCGCCGTGTCAATATAGTCCTCGATCGTTTTGTCGGTCACGTTGCCGGAAAAACCGCCGTCGGCACTGACGGCGAACACGGCACCGCTCACAAGAAACAGAACGGCAAGCGCCATACACAGAGTTCTTGTGACTGCTTTTTTGCCCATTTGCGTTTTCCTCCTGAGAATCATCGGCTGTCGAGGGGGTAAAGGCTTTTTCCATTTCTTTTCACAGCGCCGCGCTCGCGCGGCGAAATCGAACCGTCACCATGAAATAAGGGCTTTTCCAAGCCCTCGCGGCGACTTTCCGAACCTGCAAAATCGGTCGAAAAATCATTTACCGCTATTCCCGAAAAGGCAAATTCGGGCATAGCTATACCTCGATTTTTATATATATCATAGCACAAACAAGCGGAATTGTCAAGCAAAAATTGCGAAGTTTTCGGGGCTCCTTCCCTGCTCAGAGTCCTTTAAAAACTCTTTTCCAAAGGGATGTTCCGCAATTTCTCCGCCTTTTTCGCGGCGGTCATTTTTCGCCGAAATCCGCGCCTCTTCAAAACAGTAAATTTTATTTACCCGTCAACTTTATAAAAGGCGGTAAAAATAATGATTTTTTTGAATTTTTGTCAATTTTTCAACTCGTTTCGGATGTTGATTTTTGACCGATTGTGACGCGTAAATTTTATTTACTGCATTTTACAAAGTTGCGGCGCTTTTCGGGGGATGGTTGCAAGCGCTTTCCGTTTGTCGACAATGCACAAAAATATACGCAAAATTTCTACATTTTGACGAACCGCTTTTTGCAAAAAAATCGCGTTTTTTTGACTCGAAGACCATTTGTTTTTTTGACCGTATTTCCATATTTTTCTTGACAATCGGCAAAAGGCGGGCTATAATGAAACAAACGGCGATCGGAGCGACTCCGACCGTCCGAAACTCTGTTACCGAAAGGTTGAATTGCAATGCGGACATTTCCGAAAATAACGATCACACAAAAAGGGGCGGATCTGTTGCGCGGCGGTCACGTTTGGGTCTATGCCGACGAAGTGACGGCGATCGACGGGACGCCGAATAACGGGGAGAGCGATCGCGAAGCACACGGCGGGATCACCGACGGCGACCTGACCGACGTTTATTCCCCGAAGGGGCGCTATCTCGGAACGGGTTTTTACAACTCCCACTCCAAAATCCGTGTTCGCGTGGTCTCCAAGAACGCAAACGACCGCTTTGACGAGGCTTTCTGGGAGCGGAAACTTCGTTGGGCGATCGACTACCGCCGCCGTGTGATGGGCGATGACTTTTCCTGCTGTCGCCTCATCTTCGGGGAAGCCGACGCCTTTCCCGGGTTGACCGTTGACCGCTTTGGCGACGTACTCGTGACCGAGGTGCTTTCGCTCGGGATCGAACGGATCAAGGGGATGCTTTACCGCCTGCTGGTCGGACTTCTTCGGGAAGAATTCGGCGTGAACGTCTCGGTGCTTTATGAACGCAACGATTCCCCGCTCCGTGTCCGCGAGGGGATGGATACGGGTTCGGGGTTCTACGCGGGGATGGGGCTTTCGACCGATACCGACGGGCGTTGCCGCATTGTCGAAAACGGCGTGGAATACGAAGTGGACTACGTCAACGGACAGAAAACGGGGTTCTTCCTCGATCAAAAATACAACCGCGCTGCGATCCGCAAGATCGCAAAAGGCGCTCGGGTGCTTGACTGCTTCACCCACACGGGTTCTTTTGCGCTCAACGCCGCGCAGGCGGGCGCTTCCCACGTGACCGCCGTGGACATTTCCGCCGACGCGCTCGAAATCGCCCGACGAAATGCCGAGATCAACGGTCTTTCGGATCGGATGGATTTTGTTTGTTCCGACGTATTTGATTATCTGACCGCCGCTGCAAGCGCACCGGCCTTTGATTACGACTTGGTGATCCTCGATCCGCCCGCGTTTACGAAAAGTCGGGATACGCTTCGAAACGCGATCAAAGGTTATCGGGAGATCAACCGACGCGCCATGCAGTTGCTCCGCAGAGGGTCATATCTTGCCACCTGCTCCTGCTCGCATTTTATGACCGAAACCTATTTTCGCCAGATGCTCCACAACGCAGCCGAGGACGCGGGGGTAGGATTGCGTCAGATCGAGGCGCGGCAACAGTCGCCCGACCATCCGATCCTTTGGAACGTCCCCGAAACCGATTATCTGAAATTCTATATCTTCCAAATCGTGTAAACAAGAACAAAAATTGTTATTATTCTAAATTTTTCGACAGTAAATACAGAACAACACCCAAAAAGCGGGGTGCGATTTTTGCAATCGCACCCCGCTCCCTTTTGTATTGAAATATAAAATTTTTCCGCCTCTTATTTTGCGGCGTTCTTCGCGGTATCAAACGGTTCAAATGTGCTGCCGGCTTTATTCGCAGTCACTGAATATTCCACAGAATAGGCGGCGCCGGTTGCCTCTTGAAAATCACGGGAATTTGCAAAGGATGTTGTCATTTCTCCATCCGATGTAAATGTAACCGAATCGAGAACCCCGTTTTTGACCGTGACGGTAAGTTCTGCTTCATCGACTGATACCGAAGATGGAACAAAGGTTCCGAACACTTTGGCAGTTTGCGTTGCCGCTCCCAACGGGTCTAAATTCAGTTCCCCATTGAGCCAAGCAAGAACACTTTGAATTTCGGATTTTGCCACACCGATCGAATACGTTGTGGTATCTCCTTTTGTTACTTTCTGAACGAATGTAAAGTTTTCCATTTGCTCCGGCAGATCAAACAGATAGCGGGAGTCGGTATTGTTTGCTGTATAGGGAGTAACCAAAGTTGTTTTATCACTCAAAATGGCACGTTTTTCAATAAGATAAACTTCTCCGTTTGAAAGCCGTGTGCGCCTGACATGAACATCCGAAATTCCTGCGGCTTTATAAAGGTCGGCATTTTTGAAGTCGCTGTCTATCTCAATGTCGTTATGGAAATACATCGTCCCGTTGTCAATCTTCCGCAACGCGGAGCCGTTGAACGTGGCGTCAATCGAATTTTTGGATGGATATTCGACGCCTGTTTTTACTTTGAAATCATATCCCGAATGTTCGTTTGCGATAAAGGTATTCAAATAACCTTTGATTTCATTCATGGACGCGCCTATCTCTGCATCCGTTAAGGAAAGTCCCGTAAAGACACGCGGCGTAATGGTTGAAGCTGTGCCGACATTCTTGAAAGTAAGATGATAAACCAAATTGAATTGAATGTTTGTTACGTTAATATTCATTTCATAACGATAGGTCTTGATCTCGCCGTTGGAAAAGGTAACATACATTCCCGTATCAACATTATTTTCGGGAACATTCCCGATTATTTTCTTTACCATTGCGTTATTCAACACTTTACTTGCCATGGCAATTCCCGCAGAAGTATTAAACGATGTTTTCAATTTGTACTCGTTCGGTGTTGTCGTTGCCTCAATGGATTTCAGTTGACTTTCGTCGTACTCAAACAATGCCTTCGCAAATGACGAAGAGTCGAAGCGGTAGGAAGCATCTACTTCTTCTACCTCATAATCTCTTAACAGTCCGTTTTCGTCCAAGGAAATCTTTTGCAAAGCCGATCCCCGACGGATTTGGTATTTGGATCCATCATAAAATAGAACGCCGGAATTGGTATGGTCATCATAAAAGGAAACATCTCCCTGATTGCTGTATTTTGAATTGCCGCTCGTATTTCCGGAAAGTGACAAAGCATTAAATGCCGCAGTTACGTTCAAAGTATAATCATACTCAAATCCCGCAACGGAAGCACCTATTGTTTGTTCTCTTCCCCTACTGAACGCGGTTTTATAATCGTAAAACAGTGCGTAAAGCGTGGTATCCTGATCGACAACAAACGGGAAAGTTGCTTTGTTGGAAAAACCTGCGTCGGTATACCAACCGCCGAAAATGTGATTGGCTTTTGACGGATCGGCAGGTTGATTGAAAGATGTGCCGACTTCAACCGTTTGAGTATTCATGTCGGTGCCCGAAAAAGCTACCCGACAGGTATTTTCGATGCTATCGGAACCGCTACACGAGGCAAGAACTGAAATCAGCAGCGCAAATAGCAAAAACGTGCAACAAATGCGTTTCATAATGTTAAAACTCCTTTTTATGTAGTCAATTTTTCAATCATCATTTTTTTCGGGGTGCTTGACGTTTTTATAGATTGCAAAGGGGTAAACGAAGAGAGAGAGTGCGCTGCCGAGTGCAATTCCAAGCGTCCACATGGCGATCGTCCCGATGATGCCGAGAATGAACAGTGCCAATTTTACGGTCAGAAACCAAATAATACCTTCCAAATCAAGCGAGAAAATCAATCCGGGAAGATGAATTCCCCATGACCCGATGGTAACGGTCATTTCTCCGATAAAATTGTTTTGCAGTATGCAGCAGGAAATCATTGTGAACGCCGCAATGGGAAGGATCACCGCGAGCGGAACGAGCGAGCTGTTTTGATTGGAAACGATTACACCGATCATAATGCCCAACACCGCCAGCGCACCGAGGATGCCCCAAACAAAGGAGTGCTTTCGGAGACTTACCCCGCGGGAAACCGCCGTGTCGTGCGCTCGCTTTTTGTTTTTGTTGTCACATTCCCTACATAGGATCTGTGTTGTTGATCCGCTACGGTAATGGAAATTATGTCTTACGATCTCTGCCCCGTTGTAGATCGGGCGGTTGCATTGTTCGCAAACCGCGAGAACGGGTTTTGCTTCCTTCATTACATACTCTTTTTCAATGATTACCTTGGGTTCGGGTGCGGGTTGCGGTTCGGGATCGCTTTCCAGCACTCCGAGAACGACATCGGTGCTGACGTCAAAAATTTTTGCGATCTCCGTGATGGTTGCAACAGAAGGCTCCACCTCGTTATTTTCCCATCTGGAAACCGCTTGTGCGGAAACGAACAACCGATCCGCGAGTTGCTTTTGGGTCATGCCCTGTTCTGTTCGCAATTTCTTGATCTGGTTACCAATCATACTCATGCTTTCATACCTCTTTCTTTTTTGTTTTTAATTTGTTTTTCAAGGCGCGTTTCAGGACACTTTTATTATAAACAAACCGTGGAATTTTGTAAAGCAACAAATTGTTGAATTGGCAAAACGGTTTGTTGAAATGGGGTTTTTACGAGCTTTTTATACCCGTATAACAAAAAAGTGCGCCCCAAGAGGCGCACAAAAAAGCGTTGATCCTCTTGTTGCTACACAATTACATTCCTACCCACAGGATACGGAAAGGAGGAAAACGCTTTTTATCAAAAGCTTTTCCCGTGGGTAAAGAAAGTATGTAATTGTGTAGCAAGTTCATTATACAATAATTTTCCCGATTTGTCAACAGTTTGTTGATATGCAAATTGATGTTGTTTTTCCCGCCGAGGAAGGCTATTTCGCTCTTTGCCTCCACCTTTGGGGGAGGTGGCGCGCGAGACGGGCGCTTGCGCTTGCGAGCGTGACGGAAGGCGTTTCCTTTTTTTGACTCCTTCCACCGCTTCGCGGTCCCCCTCCCTCATTGAGGGAGGTTTTACGAGATTTTGCGCTTCGAGGGGTGTTTTCGATTGGTGTGGGGGGGCACAATTAAAAAACGCGGGGGATTGCTCCCGCCGCGTCGGATCGTTTGGTTGTCGGATCGTTTGCTCTTTTTGAATTGTCGTATTGAGTAGTTTATATAAAATTTGCATTTTATTTGTGTCTTTTTGCACGATAAGAGAGAGAAAATAAATTTCACTTGCATTTTTGTTTGATTTGTGATATAATATAGTCAAGATATGGAAGTCCTTGCCTGACTTTTTCAGATTTTGTCCGTTTGAACGGGCAACTTTTTCAAGATTTCATCCACGTCTCCTGCCCCCATCACCAGCAACACATCGTTGCTTTTGATCCTCTTCGCGATCGCTTCGGCAGCTTTCGTCAGGTCTCCCGTGTAGCAGGCTTTCGTTCCGTTCTTTGAAGTCGCCTTCGCCAACGCTTCGGCGGTCACTCCGCTTTCGTTTTGTTCCCTCGCGGCATAGATGTCGGTAAACAGCACCTCGTCCGCCTCTCCGAACGCCTTTGCGAAAGCATCGAACAGTCCCGCCGTTCTGCTATACGTATGCGGCTGGTACACGCACACCATTCTCCCTCCTTTTGGCACCAGCGTTCTTGCTCCTGCCAACGTCGCTTTGATTTCGTCGGGATGATGCGCGTAGTCATCATATATCGGGCAGCCCTTGATTTTTCCTTTATATTCCATTCGTCTCGCCGCCCCTCGGAATTGCGTCATGGCTTTTACAATCGTTTCGGGTGTTATTCCCGAAAGCCTTGCCGCTCCGACAGCGGCGAGCGTATTATATATATGGTGTCTCCCCACCGCCCGTACTTTGATCGGATACCGCTCCCCGCCTCTCTCCCGCACCGTGAAGTCGATTTGCCCCTCGTTGATGCGAATGTCCTCGGCGCAAAAGTCGGCGCTCGGGTCATCAACCGAAAAGGTCTTTGCCCCTTCTCTTCCCGAAAATGCCGTCCGGCTTTCCGGATCGTCGAGGTTCCACAGTAAAACACCGTCCTTTGCGAGGTCGGCGTAGGTTTGAAACGACCGCCGGATCTGTTCCATGCTTTTGAAGTAGTCCACGTGATCCATGCCGATATTGAGCACGACCGCGACATTCGGACGGAAGCGCAAAAAAGCGTCCCTATACTCGCACGCCTCGAACACCACAGTTTCTTTCCCTTTCCCGATCCGGCAGGATTTTCCGCCGAGCGCCGGCAGTTCCGCTCCCGCAAGGACGGTTGGATCCCCCGCCCGCAGGAATATTTCGGCGCACATCGCCGTACAGGTGCTCTTTCCGTGCATTCCCGCGATCCCGACTCTCGTCCCGTAACCACCCGTCAGCCATCCCATGTAATCCGCTCTGGAAATGCACGGGATTCCGACGTTTTTCGCATACACGTACTGCAAATTTTCTTCTCCGATCGCCACGGTGTAAACCACTGCTCCGTAGCCCTTCGGGATGCTCTTTCCCTCTCCGATCTCGACCTCGGCTCCCATTCGCCGCAACCGTTCCGATCTTTCATTGCAGGTTCTATCCGCACCGCCCACCCGGTAACCTTTCGAGAGCGTCATCTCTGCCAGCGCGGACATACTGACCCCGCCGATGCCGAGAAACCAAACGCCCTCGTTGTTTTTCATCAGGGCATCGATCTTTTCACGCCCGTAACTCGTGTTTGGTAAAGCCATGTTTTTCTTCCTTTCCCGAACCGAAAATATATAGAATCGAAATCATTTTATAACCATCCCACTATCGGAGGTGTATCATCAAATAGCTGTCAGCATGGGGAATTTTATAGAAATCAGGAGGACACGATCATGCAGATCACAGACATCAAAATCCGAAAGCTCTTCAACGAAGGCCCGATGAAGGCCATTGCTTCCGTGACGTTCGACGGTCAACTCGCCGTTCACGACATCAAGGTTATTTACGCACGGGAAAAATATTTCATCGTGATGCCGAGTCGCAAGAATCCGGACGATACTTACCGCGATATTGTTCATCCTATCAATGCGCAGTTTCGCGGAACGCTCGAAAAAGCAGTGCTCGCCGCCTATGAGACCGCTCTCGCCGAAGAAACCGTCGCCGAGGAAAACGCCGGTGACGATACCGCCGAGAACGCGGAGGATGCGCCTTTAATGACCGTTTGACCGTTTGAGCCTCTGACAATTTCAGATATCCCGAAAAGTTTGCCGACGTGTTCCCCATCACGTTGGCAAACCTTTTTATATGCCGAAAAACCGACGCATGACAGTTTATGTCACGGTCGGTTTTTCGGTTCTTTTTTGCTTTTTCGGTTCGCTTTATATCGTTCCGTGGGAAAACAAGACGGTGTCGGAGGTCAGGGTTAGCGTTCCGAAAGAGCCTTCCGCTATGCTTCCCGGGTTGAAAAAGGTCACGGTTCGCCCTTCGCTGCCCGTTTGGATCGTATCCAGCGCGGGTCGGTGGGTATGTCCGTAAAGAACGACGTCGGCTCCCCGTTCCTCCGCCGCTCGGATCATGGCACCGAGTCCGCTTTTGGCGGCGTATCGATGCCCGTGCGTGAGAAAAATGCGGTGCCCTTCGAAAGAAACGGTCTCTTCTTCCCGCACGCTCCGCGTCCCTATGCTCCAATCGCAGTTGCCGCGCACGCAAATGACGGGGATTCCGTCCACTCGGTCGGCGATGTCGTTCAAACCGTCACCGAGGAAGAAAATCGCGTCCGGCTTTTTGATTTGGAGTCCGATCGCCGTTTCCATGGCTCGCCGCTTCCCGTGTGAGTCCGAAAAAATGAGAAAATCCATTCCCCCGCTCCTTTTTTGTTGTCCTGTTCTCTATTATACTCCTTTGCGCCCCGTTTGTCCAGCCCTTTGCGAATTTTTCACCCGCCGTCCTTCCGCTTCATATACTGCTTTTGAAATGAACCGCGAAAGGAGTTGCACCTATGCAGATCGATCAAAAAACACTTGCGCGTCTGCTTTCCATGAATGATGAAAGGCTCGCTCTTCTCATCAACCGGATCGCCCGGGAATCGGGGATCACGCCCGAGGCGCTCGGTGCCCGCCCCGAGAACATTGCGAGCATCCGCGCGGCGCTCGGTTCCGCAACCGAAGAGGACTTAAAACGCCTGAACGCGCTTTACGCCGCCTACCGCAAAGAACACGGGAGATAACGCCATGGACGAACAAACCGAACAAAACGCGGAAGAAGGTCTTTCCTCCGCGCTCGACAGCATTTTTTCCGACCCCGCCGCGCGCGAGCGTTTCGAAGCCTTGGTAAAATCCTTCCGCGATAATCTCGGGGAAAGCACGCCCGCTTCGTCATCCGTCCCGCCGCAGAGCGATATTCCATCCGACGGGCTTTCCGCCATTCTCTCCAATCCTGCGCTGATGGCAAATCTCCCCGTTCTTCTCTCGGGAATGAAGCCGCCTCCCCCCATTCCGCCGCACGAAAAAACGGCGGACATCCGCCGCCGCGACCTTTTGCTCGCTCTTAAACCCTTTCTTTCCAAAAGCCGCGGAGACGCCGTTGACATGATCCTGCAAATTTCCCGTCTCGGAAACGTGCTCCGCATGATGCGATAAGGGGGTGACCACGATGTATTCCCGCAGATCCAACCGAAGCCCGATCCCGCCGCATCTACCCGAGCATTACAGCGGCTGGGCTTTCCGCCCGCAACCGCCTTCGCCGGGGGATCGTCCGCCGGAACCACCGAAGCCCTCGCAAGACCGTCCCCCGCACCGCCCACCCGAGCCGCCTCGTCCGCTTCCGTTTCTGCCGCCCGCTCCCTGTGAAGAGCCGCCGAAAAAGGAGCCCTCCCGCTGTGACGTTCCCGTGAACGGCGAACCGTTGCCGCCGCCCTTGCTACCGCCGTCGATCGGTCGTTTATTCGGCGGGGGCGATTTGCTCCGCTCCGTGGGCTTGGACTTCGAAGAGTTGCTGATCATCGGTCTGATCCTGCTTTTGGGTGGGAACGACGAGGACGGCGAACTTCCGCTTTTGCTCGCTCTTTTGCTGTTTTGCAGATAAGTTTTGCGCGGATCGACAAAAAAGTCTTGCAAACCGCCCGCAAATCATGTATAATAAAGGCAGACGATCGAACGATAAGGAGTTACAACGATTATTCATGAAATCGAACCGTGTTTTGATTTTGCGCATTCTCCTCGCTTGTCTCATCCTTTTGAACATGGCGATCATTTTTCGGTTTTCGCACGAAAGCGGTCAAACGTCCTCCGAAACGAGCGGAAGAGTCGCTCAATCCATTGCGGAGATCACCGTGCCGCATTTTGAACAAAAAGCCGTTGACGAACAGGAAACCATTGTGCATCGGATCGAACTTCCCGTTCGCAAGTTGGCGCACATGGCCGAATTTGCCTCCCTCGGCGGATTGATTTTCCTTTTTCTCCTGACATGGCAGGGAAAGCTCCTGTTCCGCTACGGCTTTTCACTCGCCCTGACTGCTCTTTACGCCGCAAGCGACGAATTCCACCAAAAGTTTTCATCGGGGCGCGTTGCACAAGCAACCGATGTTCTCATTGATACGGCAGGTGCGCTCATTTCCTGCTCGGTCATCCTGTTGATTTGGTTTATGGCTCATCACCGCAAAAAGAAAATGATTACAACGCATTATCAAATTCCCTGTGCGAAGCTCTCACATCCCGTTCGCATTGCCGTTGCCGCCGACTTGCACAATCGCTCTTTCGACCGTGTGCTTGAATTGCTCCGTGCCGCCGCGCCCGACGTGATCCTGATTCCGGGTGACTTGACCGACTACGAGGATCTGATTTCCGAGCGCCCCGCTTGTCTCGGATTTCTGCGCGCTTGTGCCGCTCTCGCTCCCACTTTTTACTCCATCGGCAACCACGAAACGGGTTGCTACCGCGGCGGTAAACTTTTCTCGAAGCCGCGTCAGCGTCCCATCCCCGCCGATTATGCCGACCGCGTTGCCGCCACCGGCGCCCGCTTGCTTCGCAACGCCGCTTTTCCCTGCGGCGAACTGACGATCTGCGGGCTTGATTCGGGTCTCGACGGAAAAAACAACGCCCCCGATCCTTCGGCGCTTGCATCCTTTGCGGCGCTTCCCGGGGTTCGCGTTCTGCTCTGCCACCACCCCGAATACTATGTTCCGTTCGTTTCCAAAACGGACATCGATCTGACCGTTTGCGGTCACGCTCACGGCGGTCAATGGCGGTTCTTCGGTCGTGGCGTCTATTCTCCCGATCAAGGGCTGTTCCCGAAATACACCTCGGGATTGCTCGACAGCGGGCGATGTGTGATTTCTCGCGGATTGGGTGACCACACCTTTATTCCGCGCATCAACAACCCGCGCGAGCTCGTGATGATCGAATTCGGATAAATCAAAAAAGGGCGGGAGCTTTCTCAAAGAAAGCTCCCGCCCTTTTTTGACGTTATGATCTCTTCTTTTGAATATACTCGTCGATCGCCTGCGCGGCTGTCTTGCCTGCGCCCATGGCAAGAATAACCGTGGCGGCTCCCGTGACGGCGTCGCCGCCCGCGTAAACCCCGCATAGTGAGGTCTTGCCCGTTTCCTCTTCCACGACGATCCCGCCGCGTCGGTTGACTTCCAGCCCCTCTGTGGTGGACTTGATGAGCGGGTTCGGCGAAGTGCCGATCGCCATGATGACGCAATCACACTCCAATTCGTACTCGGAATCGGGGATCTCCACGGGACTGCGCCGCCCCGAAGCGTCCGGTTCTCCGAGCTCCATGCGGACGACCTTCATGCCGCGAACAAAGCCGTTTTCGTCGCCGAGGATCTCGGTGGGATTATTGAGCAGACGGAATTCAATGCCTTCTTCCATGGCGTGCTCGACTTCCTCGCGACGTGCGGGTAGCTCTTCGAGCGAGCGCCGGTAAACGATGGAAACTTCCGCCGCTCCGAGCCGCATCGCGCTCCGAGCCGCGTCCATGGCGACGTTTCCGCCGCCGACCACCGCCACGCGCTTTGCGTGTTGAATGGGGGTGTGGCTATCGGGCAGGTATGCTTTCATCAAGTTGACGCGCGTTAAAAATTCATTTGCGGAATACACGCCTTTGAGGTTCTCGCCCGCGATCCCCATGAACCGCGGAAGTCCCGCGCCCGAACCGATGAACACCGCTTCGTAGCCCTCTTGCTTCATCAATTCGTCGATGGAGACCGTTCTCCCGACGACGGTGTTGACTTCGATTTTTACGCCGAGCTCTTTCAGCGTTTCGATCTCTTTTGCAACGATGGCTTTCGGGAGACGGAATTCGGGAATGCCGTAAACCAGCACGCCACCCGCCGTATGTAACGCTTCGTACACCGTGACCGCGTAGCCGCGCCGCGCGAGGTCTCCCGCGCAAGTCAGTCCCGCGGGTCCCGAACCGATGACGGCGACTTTATGCCCGTTTGCGGGGGCGGGGGTGGCATGGGTATTCTCCTGCGCGTTGTGCCGATCGGCAACGAACCGTTCCAACCGTCCGATCCCGACGGGCTCCCCTTTGATCCCCCGCACGCACTTGCCCTCGCACTGCGTTTCCTGCGGGCAGACGCGCCCGCACACGGCGGGAAGCGAGCTGGACTCGGTGATGATGCGGTAGGCTTCCTCAAATTCTCCGACTTTCACCCTTTGGATAAAGCTCGGAATGTCGATCCCGACGGGGCATCCGCTCACGCAGGGTTTATTTTTGCAGGTCAGGCACCGCTGCGCTTCGTCGAGCGCCATCTCCTCGGTGTATCCGAGCGCGACCTCGCCGAAATTGCGGCGCCGCACTTCGGGATCCTGCGACGGCATCGGGTTCTTTTTGGGGTTCATATTCGGCATTTCAGTTCGCCTCCTTGCGGAACAGGTTACAGGTCTCCTCGTGCGCACGCCGTTCAAACGGACGGTACATGGAAGAGCGCGCGATGGCTTCGTCGAAGTCGATCAGATGTCCGTCGAATTCGGGTCCGTCCACGCAGGCAAAACGCATTTTGCCATCCACGGTCAGTCGGCATCCGCCGCACATACCCGTTCCGTCGATCATGATCGGGTTCATGGAAGCAACCGTGGGAACGTTATATTCCTTGGTCAGTTTGCAGACGAATTTCATCATGATCAAGGGCCCGATGGTAATAACTTCGTCGTAGGTCTCGCCGCTCTCGATCAGCGCTTTGAGCGCGTCGGTCACAAGCCCCTTTTCCCCCCAGCTTCCGTCGTCCGACATCCGAACAAAGCGGTCGGAAACACCGGCAAATTCGTCTTCGAGGATCACGAGGTCTTTCGTGCGGAAACCCGCGATGGTATGTACCTCGGTGCCGAGCTCGTGGAATCGCTTGGCTACGGGATACGCGATGGCGCACCCGACGCCTCCGCCCACTACGGCGACCTTCTTCTTGCCCGCCGTGTTCGTCGCGCGTCCGAGAGGTCCGACAAAATCATGCAGGCTGTCGCCCTCGTTCAGGTGGTTCAGCGCCTCGGTGGTCGCTCCGACGATTTGGAAGATGATGGTAACGCTTCCTTCGTTCACGTCGTAGTCGGCGATCGTGAGCGGGATGCGCTCGCCGTTTTCATCGACCCGCAGGATGATGAACTGCCCCGGGTTCGCCTTTTTTGCAACGGCGGGCGCTTCGATTTTCATGAGCGTAACCGTTGGATTGAGCGATTGTTTCTTCAAAATACGATACATAATCTGATACTCCTTTTTTCCCGCTGCACGGGGATCCGCTCCGCTTGAACGCATCCTTCGGGACGGGAACACACGGAAATAATACAGTATAACATTATACACGATTTCCTTTCAAAATGCAAGGGCTTCGCCCGTTTTTTTTCATTTTTTCGGAAATCTCTTTGCCGGATGCAGGTTGGAATACATCGTTCTGCGATCGGATTGAAAATTGTCGAATGCGGAAATTGCATTGCGTCCGCGCGAAAACCACAAAATTTCGTCTTTGAAATCCTGTTGCGACAGACGTTTTTTCTCGTGCGTGTGGTCAAAAATCGGACAAAAGCGGTTTTCGGTTCCTTTTCCGCATGCGCGAAACTTCTGCCGAAAACAGGGGCGCCCCTTCTTGACAAACGAGTTCTTTTATGTTATACTATATTCGGAGTATTATGGAATGAAGGAGGCGTCCGATGAAACCCGCTTTTACCGATCTCATCGGAAATGCGCGTTTGCGCGATCGTTTGCGAGACGATATTTGCGCCGATCGACTCGGTCACGCCTACATTCTCGAAGGCGCCGCCGGATCGGGCAAGCACTCGTTTGCGCTTCGCATTGCCGCCGCCCTTGCCTGCGAGCACCTCTCCGAGGACGGCTATCCGCTCCCCTGCCTCGAATGTCCCGCCTGCCGCAAGATCATGTCGGGTAATTCTCCCGACGTCATCACCGTCGGTCGGAGTGACAAGGCGACGATGGGGGTGGATGTGATCCGCGAAATGCACGCCGACGTGTTCGTTGCCCCCAACGAGCTGGAAAATAAAGTGTATATCATCGAGGACGCCCAAACCATGACGGTTCAGGCGCAAAACGCATTTCTTCTGATCCTCGAAGAGCCGCCCGCCTACGTGCGATTTCTGCTTCTCTCCGACGGTTCCGCTCCGCTTCTCGAAACCGTCCGTAGCCGCGCCCAAACCTTTCGCCTCGAACCCGTACCGCAGGACGTGCTTGCCGACCGGCTGACCTGTACCGAGCCCGCCGCAAGAATTCTGCGCAACGCAAACCCCTCGGAATTCGACGAACTGTTGATGGCGTCGGGCGGAAGCGTCGGACAGGCAAAGGCTTTACTCGACCCGAAACAGCGCCGTGCCGTTCTCGATGAACGGGAAGCCGCCCTCACCTTTGCAATGCTTGCCGCTTCCCATCGGGGAAGCTCGCCCGTTCTCGCTTTTCTCGGCGGATTCGGGCAAAAGCGCGAAGAAGCGATCGCCCGTTTTTCCGTAATGCTTTCCTGCGTCCGCGATCTCGTTCTCCTCAAGCAAGACGAAAACGCGCCGCTCTGCTTTTTCCACGACCGCGAGGACGCCTGCGCCCTTGCCTATCGATTTACCTCGCCCGAACTGCTCCGCTTGACCGCGGGTATTTCCGAGGCGATGGAGAGCCTGCGCCGCAACGCGAACCTACGCCTGACACTGACGCACTTCGCCCTGCGGACGGGTCTTCTCTCCTGACACTCCCAAAAACAGAAAGGTTTTTCATTCACCATGAACGACGAACAAAAACAGAACCGCCCTTTCCCGCAGGAAGGCTCCGAAAACGGCGGAAATCAAAAGTCCGGGCGGAACCGCCGCCGTCACAGAGGCGGTAAAAAGCACGATCGCCGCACGGAACAACCCACTCCCGACAACCAAAGCGGAGCACCCGCTCAAACCGACAATCGGACATCCCGAAACGACGCGACCGACAACCGTTCCAACGGACAAAAATCCAAAGGTGAAAACAATCAGAACGGCAAAGCACGCCGTCGCGGTCGCCGACGCCACGGAGGGCAGAAAGATCCCCGCCGCGGCGTTGCCGACCTCTACGGGTCGCCGACCGAGGCGGATACCCTTTCCCCCGAGGAACTGCGCGCGATGATCGTGGTTCGGGCGGCAGACGGATCTGCTCCGTCCGTTCCCTCTCCGTCGTTTGCGAAAAACGAGGATTTGCTTTCCAAAAATCCGCTCGTATCCGACGCGGTTCCCGAAGAGATGAACGAGCCGCTTTCCCTCCCCGTTGACAACCAAGACCTGCTTGCCTCTCCCGAAGTGCTCGTTCCTTCGACGATCCCGCCCGAAGATCGCGTTGACGTGGTCGGCGTTCGTTTCCGCGCGGCAAGCAAGGCTTATTATTTCGATCCCAAGGGCAAAACGCTTCACATGGGAGATTTTGTGGTTGCCGATACCGCCCGCGGACCAGAATTCGGAGAAGTGGCTTTCGGAAATCGCGCCATGAACAAAAAGGCGATCACCACGCCGCTTCGTCCGATCCTGCGCGTTGCGACTTCCGAGGACGTTGCACGCAACAAGGAAAACCGCGACCGCGAAAAGGAAGCGGGAGAGGTTTTCTACCAAAAAGTCCGCGAGCATCGGCTCGCCATGAAGCTGATCGACGTACAATTCGCTTTTGACAATTCCAAATTGCTCTTCTATTTCACGTCCGAGGGGCGCGTGGATTTCCGCGAGCTCGTCAAAGACCTCGCCGGCGTCTTCCGCACCCGCATCGAGCTGCGCCAGATCGGTATCCGCGACGAGGCAAGGCTGCTCGGCGGCCTCGGCGCTTGCGGTCGTACGCTCTGCTGTGCCACATTCCTGCCCGATTTCGCGCAAGTGTCGATCAAAATGGCAAAGGAGCAGGGACTTTCGCTCAATTCGGCGAAAATCTCCGGCGCCTGCGGCAGATTGATGTGCTGTCTCCGCTATGAAGCGGAGTCCTACGCGGAAGAGATCCGCCGTACCCCGCCTGTGGGTTCGACCGTCAAAACACCGGACGGTGTCGGAGACGTGATCGGCAACAATCCCATTGCCGCAACCGTTCGCGTCAAGCTCAAAGATCAGGACGCACCCAAGCAGTATTCCCGTAATGAGGTGACCGTGATCAGCTTTGCAAAACGAGAAAGCGCCGAGAAGCAAAATCCCTCGTGAACAGTTTGTAAAAAAACAAGATTTTTTTCAAAAAAGGTTGCAAAATCGAAAAAATATGATACAATAATGGTAAACCTATTGAAAGGGAGGATAAAACCATGGCATACAAGATTTCCGATGATTGCGTGGCTTGCGGCGCTTGCGCCGAGGCTTGCCCCGTGGAAGCCATCACCGAAGGCGACGGCAAGTATGTGATCGACGCCGACAAGTGCATCAGCTGCGGGTCCTGCGCCGATACCTGTCCTGTCGGTGCCCCTGCCGAAGCTTGATTACATCTTCGGTACACGGCGGCGGAGCAGACCTATCCGTCTGCTCCGCTTCTTTCAAATTCACTCTCTTCACGGAGACGGTTTATGTGCATTGACCCGCAGATCGGCGCCGACGAGCGTTTCGATATTGTGAACGAACACCTCCGCTTGATCCAGAAAAAACGGGGGCTGACTTTCGGTACCGACGCTTATCTGCTCGCCGCGTTCGTCCGTCCGCGTTCCTTCGGTTACGCCGTGGAACTGGGAGGCGGAAGCGGGATCGTTTCCCTTCTGCTCGCCGCAACGGGAAAGGTTCGGCGCATTACATCGGTGGAAATTCAGCCGGATTTCGCCGATCTGGTCGCCCGCAATGCCGCTGTCAACGGTCTTTCCGACCGCGTTCTGTCGCTTTGCCGCGACATTCGGTCGCTTGACGCGGGTTCATTGCCCGAAGTTCCCTCGCTGGTGGTTGCCAATCCGCCTTATCTGCGCGCGGATTCGGGTCGCTCCAACGACGACCCCGAAAAAGAGATCGCCCGCCACGAATGTTTCGGCGGGATCGGCGATTTCTGCGCCTGCGCCTCGCGTTTGCTCGGAACGGGCGGTCGGTTCGTTTCGGTTTGGCGTTCCGAACGCCTTTCGGAACTTTACGCCGCTTTGCGTTCCAACCGCTTGGAGCCGAAACGGACGGTATTCGTCCATTCGGACGTCTCTTCTCCGCCCTGCATGGTACTGACCGAAGCCGTGAAGGACGCTTCGCCGTCCCTTCGCGTTCTGCCGCCGCTCTTCCTTTACGAGCCTGCGGCGAATGGCTTTCGCGGGGTGCGGATGATGACCGCCGAAGCGCAAAGCATTTACAATGTTTGCTCCTTTCCGGAACACGGAAAATATCACCCGTAAACTCTATTTTTCAAAGGAGATACTACCATGAAAGATTGCAAAAAGAAAAAAATACTGAAAATCGCGATCGTCGCGGGCATTGTTGCCACCGCTTGCGCCGTGGCATACGAGATCAAGCACATTAAGCAGATCAAAGCCGCGAAAGAAGAAGCCGAAGCCGCCGCCGAAGAAGAAGCTGCCGAGAATGTCGAGGAAGAAGCCGCTCCCGCCGAGGATGCTTTGACCGGCGACGTTGCCGCCGAAACGCCCGACGTCGAATAAAACAAATCGAAACAGGGGTCCGCTCTGCCGAAAACGTCTCTGCTTCCCGTTGGAACGGGTGCGGTTTTCGCGTTGCGCGATCCCGTTTCTGTTTTCGGATTGAAACGATGGACCATATCAAACGTATTTTAAGTTATACCCGCCGCGCGCTCGAAGATTATGAAATGATCCGCGCGGGCGACAAAATTGCCGTTGGCATTTCGGCGGGAAAGGACTCTCTGACCCTGCTTTGCGCGCTTGCCGAGCTTCGCAGGTTTTATCCCGTTCCCTTTGAGCTTTGTGCGATCACGGTAGACATGGGTTTTTCCGCGGGAATGGATCTCGACCCCATCCGCAAACTTTGCGCGGAGCTGAACGTTCCCTATACGGTGGTTCCCACCGAGATCTCGAAAATCGTTTTCGACGTTCGCAAAGAGCAGAACCCCTGTTCCCTTTGCGCCAAAATGCGTCGCGGTGCCCTCCACAACGCCGCCCGCGAACTCGGGTGCAACGCGGTGGCGCTCGGTCACCATTTCGACGACGTTGTGGAAACCTTCATGCTCAACCTGTTTTACGAGGGGCGCATCGGTTGTTTTTCGCCCGTCTCCTACCTCTCCCGCACGCAGCTTCGCCTCATCCGCCCTCTGATCTATTTGCCAGAAAAGGACGTTCGTTATTTTGCCTCGAAAGCGGAACTTCCCGTGATCAAATCCCCCTGCCCCGCCGACGGCAACACCGAGCGCGAAGCCATGAAGCAGTTGCTCGCCAAGCTTGACCGCGAACACAAGGGGTTGCGTTACCGTATTTTCGGCGCGATGCAGCGCGGCGAGATCGACGGTTTCAAGCCGACTTCCCGTATGCAGGGGACAAAAGCCTATTCGGACGAAGAATGACAGCGTTTTTAACGGGACGGTATGCAAATATTTGTTTCCAAAAAGAAAACGCCGGTCGCGTTATGCGGACGGCGTTTTCTTTTTGTTCGGAAAAATCTTTTTTCGGATGCGGTAAAAAAACAGCAAGCCATGAAACACGAGAAAACGAAGCGGGTAGAGCAAATTCCACAAGCGCACATAGAAACGGTAGCCCTTTCCTTGCACAGTCTTGTGTTTTCCGTTTCGGTAAAATTCATCCACATATCCCAAAATCCATTCGGCAGGGACATACTCTTTTCGATAGGTGTTGTCCCCACGGATGATATAGTGACCGTCCCGAACGCCGATAACGCGGTGCAGGATGTACTTCCCGTCGGGTCGGCGGTAGAGCGGCAGGTCAAACCGCTTCAATCGCTTCTCTCCGATGGGGCGGATCACCACGCGGTCGCGGCGGTTGCGCAGCATGGGAAACATACTCCACCCCACCGTGGTACTGACGTAGAAGCCCTCGGTTTCCAGTTGCTCTTCGATGTTACGGTTCATCGGAAAATCCCGTTCGCCGCGAGGCTCTCCACGATCGCGCGGACGTCGCGCGCGGCAGTTTCGCGGTCAACGTCGTATTCGTTGAGCAGAGCGTTTGTGAGCTGTTCCTCGGTCAGGTCGTTTTCGGCGAGCTTTTTCCAGAGAAACGCGCCCGTTTCGTTGAGTTTGATCATGGCGTGAAACGTTTTGCTCGTTTCTCCCACCGCCACGGCGATATAGGAATTGCCGACTTTCTGAATGGTGAAATCCGATTTGATTTGCATGGTGTTTTCTCCTTTTTTGATCGTCACACGCGGCTCATGGTTTTGTAGGAGAGCCACGCCGCTTCGTCCGAAACGGTGCAGGACAGGATATAATACGGAACGGCTTTTACAAGCTCGTTCATCAGCATTAACTGCCGGTTGACCGCTTCGCGGCTCCCGCGCAGATACAGTTGGTGCATCAGGCGGGCAATGGTCTCGTCCTCGGTCGCGCGGCGAATGGCGTTGGTCTGCCCCCGCTCGATAAAGCAAACGGCGGCAAGCGGCGCGGAGCCGTTATATCCCCAATTCTCCTTGCCGTTCCACGGCGTTCCGTAAACGGTAACGGTTCCGTCGTCTTCGGCGCGATAGAGCGGTTTATCGCCGTTGAGCACGCGCGCGTGAGGAATGTTTTTAAGCCACAGCGAAAGATGGGTGGATTTTCCCACTCCGCTTTTCGCCGTGAAAGCGTATGCCCGCCCGTCCACTTCAACCACCGCCGAGTGCATGATGAACACCCCGTAGGACGGCATGACCTCGCAAATGTGGCGGTAAAGGCAGATGCTTTCGCAGTACCCCGCAGAAAAATCTCCGTTCCTTTGTTCCTCGCGGATCTCTTCCTCGCTCACCGAAACGGAAAAGTCGGCTTCGTCTCCCTCCGCAAGGTATTCTCTGCATTGCCGCTCGACGAAAGGATAGCGGTTCTCCATGCGGACGCGCAGTCCCGCAAGACGAATGACAAACATGACTCCGCTCCTTTCTCTCTCGGAATATCCACATCTATTATAACATCATCCCTCGGCGTTGTCAACCGAAATTTGGGATTTTGCGCCGCCCGATTGGTATTTTCCGCATTCCTTTCTCATAAAATAAAACAAAAACGCCGCTTTTGCGGTCTTATTCCGAAAAGAAAGGATCAATGATGAGAATGCAAGAATATTTTCCCGAAGGAACGTTGCTCGAAACCGCCGAAAACCGCGAATTGACTTCCTCACTCGCGGGACTGGAACGCGCAATGGCAACACGGCGGGTGGTGGAAGGCGTTGTCGTTCGCTGTGACGAAGACCTGACGCTCCACGTGGATCTTTGCGGCATCCACGCCGTGATCGCCGCCGACGAAGTCCTGTGGCGCCGTGCGGATGAAGTCCGCAAGGATATTGCCGTGCTTTCCCGCGTTGGGAAAGCGGTTGCCGCCCGCGTGGTCGGATTTGAACACCGCGGGGATGAAACGGTTGCCGTTCTCTCCCGCCGGCTCGCACAGGAGGACTGCCGCCGCGAATATCTCTCGTCGCTCCGCGCGGGTGATCTGATTCCCGCCCGCGTGACCCACCTCGAACCCTTCGGCGCGTTCCTCGACATCGGTTGCGGAATGGTGTCGCTCCTCTCGGTGGATTCCATTTCCGTTTCCCGCATTTCCCACCCGCGCGACCGCCTGTCCGTTGGGATGGATCTGACCGTTGCCGTGAAAAGCGTTGACCCGTTGGACGGTCGCATTTACGCTACGCTACGCGAACTGCTCGGCACCTGGAAGGAAAACGCTTCCCTCTTTTCCGTTGGGCAAACGGTGACGGGGATTTTGCGGAGCGTGGAGAATTACGGGGTGTTTGTGGAACTCGCTCCGAACCTTGCGGGGCTTGCCGAAGTCCACGGCGAAAAGCACGCCGCGGAACTTCGGGCGCAAATCGGTCGCGGTGTTTCCGTTTACATCAAAAACATCCTGCCCGAGCGCATGAAAATCAAACTCGTTCTGATCGATTCGGGCTTTCCCGCGCCCAAACCGAAATCCCCGCGTTACTTCATTGACTGTTCCTCAATCGCCCATCTTTCCTCCTGGGTCTATTCTCCCCCCGAAGCCCGCAAGCTCGTGGAAACGCGTTTCGACGCACCGTTCGACGGGATTTGACAGTCGTTCATTCTTCTATGATCATGTCCGAGTCGTCCGTGATCACGTCGTCCCCTCCGCCGCGCAAAAGATATTCGTAGCATACGGTATCGTCGTTCTCCACACGAACGCCGAGAATGTGCAGGTACCGAACGTTCTCGTATTCATAGGTGGAAAGCGGGCGATCGAGCGAATCGACCGAATGCGCGCAAACGAGGATCTCTCCGTCCTCCCGCACCGCGCTGACGACCATGGTATGCGACCATTCGTCTCCCTCTGCGGCGATCTGAATGACATCGCCGATCTCGACCGCCTCGCGCGGAACTTCGACCGCGTAAGGCCCGATGCCTCCGTTTCGCGCTTCAAACGTCGGTGCACCCGTTAAAAAATCGTAAAAATAATCCACGCCGCTCCACGCGGGCGCCCGCTCCTCGGGGGAAACATAGTACCACCCGAAATCGGGTGTGTAGTTCATCACGCAACTGCCCGCCAGAACACATTGCGAAGCAAAATTGGTACAGTTGCCGCCGATCCCGCTGAAATCGGTGAAAAGCGGGTTCCGGTCAAGCGCCCATCTGCGGGCATAGGTCAATGCTCTGTCTCGTCGATACCGGTTCATAATCAGCATATCCTCGCCTCCTTGCTCGAAAACAGGATATGCACCGCGCGGGGAAACGGTGCCTTTTCCCGATGCAAAACCCCCGCCGCAGTCGGGAAACGACTGCGGCGGGGGTTCTCTCTTGTTTATTAGGCTACGGTCTCTTCGGGGATTTCCCTGTTCCCGACAATTTCTTCAACCGCGCTTTCCGGCGTCGGCGCTTCGGGTTTGCGGGTTCTGTCCTCCCGCCCTCGCATGACCGCGACTACCATGAGCAGGATCGCGAACACGGCGACAAAGAACATCAGCACCATCATGGCGGGCGGGATAAAACCGTCCGAGCTCTTCCGCCTTCTGCGGCGTCCTCTTCCGTTCATGCACGCTCCCCTCCTCTCTCTTTTTTATTCCCATATCATTTTACTCAAAAAACGATCGGATGTCAAGGGTCTCGACAGATAATTTACAAAATATTTTTTATTCGGGAGATTGACAGAAATTATTTGATATGTTATAATGAATGCAAGTATAGCGGTTTGCTTTTACCGCGAAAACATGAAACAAAGGAGATGCTTGTTATGAAAAAATGGAGATGTCCGATTTGCGGAGAAATTATCGAATCCGAAACCAGACCCGAAAAATGTCCCCGTTGCCATGTTTCCGGCGAAAAATTGGTGGAAGTTACGGAAGCGGAGATGACTTGGGCTGCCGAGCACGTGATCGGCGTTGCAAAAGACGCCCCTGCCGACATCATTGACGATCTGCGCGCCAACTTCCAGGCGGAATGCTCCGAAGTGGGTATGTACCTCGCGATGTCCCGCGCCGCCGCCCGCGAAGGCTATCCCGAAATTGCCGAATACTGGAAAACCGCCGCTTTTGAGGAAGCCGAACACGCCGCAAAATTTGCCGAACTTCTCGGCGAATGCGTGTCCGATTCGACTGCCGAAAACCTCCGCGTCCGCGTTGCCGCCGAGAATGGCGCCACCGCAGGTAAATTCGACCTTGCCAAGCGTGCCAAAGCACTCAACCTCGACGCCATTCACGACACCGTTCACGAAATGGCAAGAGACGAAGCCCGCCATAGCAACGCCTTTGCCGGTCTTTTGAAGAGATTCTTCGGGAAATAAAGTCCGGTTGAAACACCTTGAAGGGGATCCCGCTTTTTC
>JAGAEA010000013.1 GCA_017613355.1 Clostridia bacterium | reverse complement strand
TTTTTCTCGGCGGGGGCGGCGTTCTTTATCTGCCCTTGCGGATGCAAGGACTGTTTTTTGGCAAAAATCGAACGGTTTTTCGGTTGATGGCGGGAAGAAAAGAAAAAGATTTGAATTTTTTTGGGAAATTTGTGAAAAATCTCTTGACAATGGTAAAAAAACATGATACAATAATAAACTGCATTATAATCGCTTGCACTATGGAAACCGAGCATTTTTTCGGCATTTTTCACAGAAACCGTACCTTGTCGGCGCCTGTCGGGAAAGGTTGAAAAAAGGCTTCGGAATCCGCGCTTTACGTTGGAATAAAATCTTGAAATGGAGTGAGCAAAACAAATGATCAATGTGAAAGAGCAACGGCTTGGTCAGAATACCCGCATGAGTTTTTCCAGATCCCGTTTCGACTACCCGCTTCCGAATTTGGTCGAAATTCAGACCAAATCCTACAAGTGGTTTTTGGAGGAAGGGCTCAAAGAGGTTCTGCGCGACGTTTCTCCCATCACGGACTATTCGGGCAATCTCGTGATCGAGTTCATCTCGTATTCTCTCGACAGCACCCCGAAATATCCCGTTGAAGAGTGCAAGGAGCGCGACGTCAACTACGCCGCCCCCCTGAAGGTGAATGTGCGACTGACAAACAAACAGACCGGAGAAGTCAAACAGGCGGATATCTTCATGGGAGATTTCCCCTTGATGACCGAAACGGGTACCTTCGTCATCAACGGTGCCGAGCGCGTGATCGTTTCTCAGATCATCCGTTCCCCGGGAATGTACTATTCTTCCGAGATCGACAAGTCCGGCAAAAAGACGTTTGCCGCTCAGATCATTCCTTATCGCGGAGCATGGTTGGAATATGAAGCGGACACTTCCGGTGTCCTTTATGTCCGTATCGACAAGAACCGCAAGCTCCCCTTGACCATGTTCATCCGCGCTCTCGGCATGGAATCGCGCGAGGATATTTATGCGTTCTTCGGCGACGACGAACACCTTGCCGCAACTTTTGAAAAGGACGAATCCGAAAAGATCGCCGCCGAAACCCATTCTTCGATCGGTGTGGAAGCGCTCAAAGAGATCTATAAAAAACTTCGTCCCGGTGAGCCTCCCATCGAGGAAGCCGCCCGCACCCTCATCAACAACTATTTCTTTGACCCCAAGCGCTACGATATTGCGCCCGTCGGTCGCTATAAATATAACAAAAAGGTAGAAATCAGCCGCCGCATCGTGGGTCACCGCGCAGGCGAGACCGTTGTCAGCCCGCTCACGGGGGAAGTGCTCTGCGAAGAGAACACCGCGATCACCAAGGAACTCGCGTGTGCGATCGAGCGCGGAGGCGTCAACGCGGTCACCATTCTGCTTGACAACGGTACGCGCGTGAAGGTCGTTGGCAACAACACGCTCGAACCCGAATACGTGCTCGGCTATGATTTGAAGGAAAGCGGCGTTCGCGAAAAGGCGAGCATTCCCGTCCTTCTCGAAATTGCGGAAGCCTGCGAAGGCGACGAGGCGCGCATCCGCGAAATGGCAAAGGATCGCATCGACGAACTTTGCCCCAGACACATTACCAAAGACGATATTTTCGCTTCCGTCAGCTATCTGATCGGTTTGATCCATGACGTGGGTTCGGTGGACGACATCGACCACCTCGGCAACCGCCGCATCCGTTCGGTGGGCGAGCAATTGCAAAATCAGCTCCGCATTGGCTTTACCCGCATGGATAAGATCATCAAGGAGCGCATGACCACGCAGGACAACGAAAAACTGACCGTTCAGGCGCTCATCAATATTCGCCCCGTGACCACGGCGATCCGCGAGTTCTTCGGTTCCAGCCAACTTTCGCAGTTCATGGATCAGAACAACCCGCTCGCCGAACTCACGCACAAGCGTCGTCTCTCGGCGCTCGGTCCCGGCGGTCTTTCCCGCGATCGCGCGTCGTTCGACGTCCGTGACGTACACTACACACAGTACGGCAGAATGTGCCCCATCGAGACCCCCGAAGGTCCGAACATCGGTCTGATCTCCTATTTGACCTCCTATGCCCGTATTTCCGAATACGGCTTTATCGAAGCGCCTTACCGCAAGGTGGAGCACATCGACAACGGCGACGGGACTTTTCGCCACCGTGTGACCGACGAGGTCGAGTACATGACCGCCGACGTGGAGGATCATTATATCGTCGCGCAGGCGAACGAACCCTTGACGGATGACAACTGCTTTGCCAACGCCAAGGTCATCGGTCGCGACAAAACCGAGATCGTGGAAGTGGACGCCGCGCAGGTGGATTACATGGACGTTGCGCCGAAAATGCTCGTTTCCGTGGCAACGGCAATGATCCCGTTCCTCGAAAACGACGACAACACCCGTGCGCTCATGGGTTCCAACATGCAGAAGCAGGCGGTGCCGCTCATGGTCACCGATTCTCCGATCGTCGGTACGGGTATGGAATATAAGGCGGCGGTGGACTCCGGCGTGGTCGTAACGGCGACGCGCGCGGGTACCGTCGATCGCGTACAAGCCGACCAGATCATCATCGTTCCCGACGACAGCACGGGCGTGAAGGACGTTTACAATCTGATCAAATTCAAGAGAACCAACCAGGGAACCTGCTTCAATCAGCGCCCCATCGTCACACGCGGAGAACACGTGGACGCGGGTCAGGTCATTGCCGACGGTCCCGCGACCGCGAACGGCGAAATTTCGCTCGGTAAGAACGCCCTGATCGGTTTCATGACTTGGGAAGGCTACAACTACGAGGACGCCGTTCTGCTGAACGAACGTCTGGTGCGGGACGACGTTTACACGTCCCTGCATATCGAGGAATACACCCACGAAGCGAGAGACACCAAGCTCGGACCGGAAGAGATCACCCGCGAGATCCCGAACGTCGGCGACGACGCTCTGCGCGATCTGAACGCGGAAGGTATCGTCAAGAGAGGTACCGAGGTTCGCTCGGGCGACATTCTCATCGGTAAGATCACCCCGAAGGGCGAGACCGAGCTCACCGCCGAGGAGCGGTTGCTCCGCGCCATCTTCGGAGAAAAGTCCCGCGAAGTCAGAGACACGTCCCTGCGCTTGGCGCACGGCGAGTCGGGCATCGTGGTAGATATCCGCGTATTCTCGCATGAGCAGGGCGACGAACTGCCTGCCGGCGTGAACAAGGTCGTCAAGGTTTATATCGCGCAGAAGAGAAAAATCTCCGTGGGCGATAAGATGGCGGGGCGCCACGGTAACAAGGGCGTTGTTTCCCGCATTTTGCCCCCCGAGGATATGCCCTTCCTGCCGGACGGTACTCCGCTCGACATCGTGCTCAATCCTTTGGGCGTGCCTTCGCGTATGAACATCGGTCAGGTGTTGGAAGTTCACCTCGGCATTGCCGCAAAGAAACTCGGCTGGCACATCATGACCCCCGTCTTCGATGGTGCGAACGAGAAAGACATTCTCGAATGCCTCAAAGCGGCGGGAATGCAGAGAGACCTCTTCCCCTTGGAAAACCCCGAGGGCAAGGAGCTCTACGAAGAGACGACCAACGAAGAGACCGGCGAAAAGACCATTCGCGAACTGACCGCCGAGGAGAGAGCGGACGAAGAATTGATGAACCGCTTGCGCGAAGAGAAGCGTCTGAAAGTGCTCGACGGCAAGACCATTCTCTACGACGGACGCACGGGCGAACCGTTCGACAACCCCGTAACGGTCGGTATCATGTACTATCTGAAACTGCACCATCTCGTGGACGATAAGATTCACGCGCGTTCCAACGGGCCGTACTCGCTCGTCACCCAGCAGCCTTTGGGCGGTAAAGCGCAGTTCGGCGGACAGCGTTTCGGCGAAATGGAAGTTTGGGCGCTGGAAGCCTACGGCGCGGCTTACACGCTGCAAGAGTTGCTGACCGTCAAGTCCGACGACATCAACGGACGTCGCCGTGCCTACGAAGCGATCATCAAGGGGCAGAACATCCCCACGCCGGGCATTCCCGAATCCTTCAAGGTGCTTGTCAAGGAACTGCAATCGCTGGCGCTCGACGTTTGCGTGCAGGATAAGGACGGAAAGGACATCAATCTCTCCGAGCTTTGCCGGGACGATGACAGCGGTTCTTCCCGCGACCTGAACTTCAACGAGAACAATCGCTATGCCGAATTGGAAGAAATCCGCAAGTCTTTCCAGATCGAGAACGAGGACGGTTCGCCCGAAGAACTCGATGACGAGGAAGAAGAGCTGATCGACGATTCGTTCGACGTTTCCGAGGATGAGCTCTACGGAAATGACGACGGGAACGAAGAATAAGCGAGAACAGGAGAAAAACCGTGGAGAATAAAGACTTTTATTCAATTAAAATCGGATTGGCGTCTCCCGAAATGATCCGGGAGTGGTCCTACGGCGAGGTCACCAAGCCCGAGACCATCAACTATCGCACGCTGAAACCGGAAGTGGGCGGTCTGTTCTGCGAACGGATCTTCGGTCCGACCAAGGACGGCGCCTGCGCGTGCGGAAAGTATAAGAATTCGCACAGCAAGGAAGTTATCAAATGCGAAAAATGCGGTGTGGACGTGACCACGAAGAAAGTGCGCCGCGAGCGCATGGGTCATATCGAACTTGCGTCTCCCGTTTCGCACATCTGGTATTTCAAGGCGGTGCCTTCCCGCATGGCGCTCGTACTGGATATGTCGCCCAAAGCGCTCGAACAGGTGCTGTACTTCGCAGAGAACGTGGTGCTCGACCCGGGACCCACGCCGCTTGAACGCGGAGCCGTTCTTTCCGAAAAACAATACCAGGAATACCGCGACCTCTATGAGGACGATTTCCGCGTCGGCATGGGCGCCGAGGCGATCAAAGAACTTTTGCAGGGGATCGACGTGGAAGCGACCTGCGAGGCTTTGCGCGAGGAACTCAAAACCGCGAGCGGTCAAAAGAAAACGCGCGTGATCAAGCGTTTGGAAGTCATGGAGTCTTTCCGCCGTTCGGGCAACCGCCTCGAATGGATGATCCTTGACGTTATCCCCGTAACGCCCCCGGACATTCGCCCTATGACCCAGCTCGACGGCGGACGGTTTGCGTCGTCCGACCTCAACGAACTTTACCGTCGGGTCATCGCGCGCAACAACCGCCTCAAAAAGCTCATGGAGATCAGAACGCCCGAAATCGTCATCCGCAACGAAAAGAGAATGTTGCAGGAAGCCGTGGACGCGCTGATCGACAACGGCAAGCGCGGCAAGCCCGTGACCGGTGCTTCCAACCGCCCGCTCAAATCGCTTTCCGAAATGCTGCGCGGCAAGCAGGGGCGTTTCCGCCAGAACCTGCTCGGCAAGCGCGTGGACTATTCGGGACGTTCGGTAATCGTTGTCGGCCCGAACCTCAAAATTTACCAGTGCGGTCTGCCCAAGGAAATGGCGATCGAACTGTTCAAGCCGTTCGTTATCAAGCGGTTGGTTGAAATGGGCAAGGCGACCAACGTCAAGGACGCGCAGAAGAAGATCGACCGCGCCTACGATGCCGCCAACGAATGCGTTTGGGACGCGCTCGAAAACGTCATTAAAGAGCATCCCGTGCTTCTCAACCGCGCTCCCACGCTCCACCGCCTGTCCATTCAGGCGTTTGAGCCGGTTTTGGTCGAGGGTCGCGCCATCAAGCTGCACCCGTTGGTTTGCCCCGCGTTCAACGCGGACTTCGACGGCGACCAGATGCCGGTTCACGTTCCGCTCTCTGCCGAGGCGCAGGCGGAAGCCCGCTTCCTCATGCTTTCCGCAAACAACCTTCTCAAACCCATGGACGGTAAAGCCGTGACCGTTCCTTCGCAGGATATGATCCTCGGCGCCTACTATCTGACCATGGAGAAGGACGGGGAAGCCGGCGAAGGCAGTCGCTATCGCGATTTCAACGAAGCGATGTGCGCCTATCAGAACGGCGTTCTCGGTTTGCACGCGAAAATTTGGGTGCGCATCGAGAAGGAGATCGACGGCGAAAAGAAGAGCGCCGTTATCAACACCACGCTGGGACGCTTGATCTACAACCGCGTGATCCCGCAGAACCTCGGTTTTGTGGATCGCACGAAGCCCGAAAACGCGTTCCGCCTCGAAATCGAGTTCGTTATTAAAAAGAAACAGCTCGGTCAGATCATCGACCGCTGCATCCGCAATAACGGTCCCGCGGTCTGCGCCGATATGCTGGATGAGATCAAAGCGCTCGGCTATCAGTATTCCACCCGCGCGTCCTTCTCGATCTCGGTCTACGACATGACGATCCCGAAGGAAAAGACGCCCCTCATCGAAGCGGCGCAGAAGCAGGTCGACGTTCTGAACAACTATTATAAGCGCGGTCTGTTCTCCAACGAGGAACGCTACAACGCGGTCATCAAGCTGTGGGATAAGACCACCAACGACGTGACCGAGGCTTTGCAGGAAAGTTTCAGCCAGTTCAACCCGATCAAGATCATGTCGGATTCGGGAGCCCGCGGTTCCGTGGCGCAAATGCGTCAGCTCGCCGGTATGCGCGGACTGATGTTCGCAACGAACGGACGCACCATCGAGATCCCGATCAAATCCAACTTCCGCGAAGGTCTGAACATCCTCGAATATTTCATGGGCGCGAAGGGTTCGCGTAAATCGCTGTCGGATACGGCGCTCCGTACCGCCGACTCGGGTTACCTGACCCGCCGCCTCGTCGACGTTTCGCAGGACGTGATCGTCCGCGAGGTCAAGTGCGACACCAAAGAGGGCGCATGGGTGACCGACATCATGGAAGATAAGAACGTGCTCGAATCGCTCTCCGAGCGGATCTTGGGCAGGTTCACCATGGGTCCCGTGGTGCATCCCGAAACAGGCGAAGTCCTTGTGGAGGACGACACCATGATCACCGAGGAGATGACGAAAGCCATCGAGGAAGCGGGCATCAAGAGCGTCTGCATCCGCACGGCGATCCAGTGCCACTCCCGCCACGGTATTTGCGCGCATTGCTACGGCGCAGACCTTGCCAACGGCAAACTGGTCAACGTCGGCGAAGCGGTCGGTATCATCGCGGCGCAGTCGATCGGTGAACCCGGTACGCAGCTGACGATGAGAACCTTCCACTCGGGCGGCGTTGCCGGCTCGGACATCACGCAAGGTTTGCCGCGTGTGGAAGAGCTGTTTGAAGCGCGCCAGCCGAAGAAACCCGCCATCATCACGGACGTGAACGGTACGGCGCATATCACAACGGGCGAGAACATGATCCATAAGATCACGATCAGCCCCGATTCCACCGAGGAAGACCGCGAACTCCGCGAATACGACATCCCCTACGGCATGAAACTTGCCATTGTGGAAGGACAGCACCTCGAAAAGGGAGAGTCCATCACCGAAGGCAACAAGGCTCCCGCCGACGTCATGCGCGTGCTCGGATTGGATGCGGTGTACGAATACCTGATCAAGGAAATTCAAAAGGTGTACCGTGCGCAGTCCTGTAACGTGAACGATAAGCACGTGGAGATCATCGCGCGGCAAATGACGCGCAAGATTTCGGTGGAGGACGTGGGAGACACCGATCTGCTCTTGGGCTCGCGCGTGGATAAGACCGTGTTCGAGGCGGAGAACGACAAGGTTCGCGCCCGCATCGAAGCGGGAGAGACGGGGTTGCGCCTCGCAACGGGAAGCGTTGTGCTTCTCGGTATCACGAAGGCGTCGCTGCAAACCGAGTCCTTCCTCTCGGCGGCATCCTTCCAGGAGACCACCAAGGTACTCACCGAGGCGGCGATCGAAGGAAAGATCGACCATTTGATCGGGCTCAAAGAGAACGTCATCATCGGTAAACTCATTCCCGCAGGTACGGGAATGGAATGCTACAAAGGCGTCGGTGTGCGTCCCACGGACAGCGCCGCGAGATAATTCGGAACCCCGAAAAACGGCAAAGGGTCGCCCGCTTGTGTGGGTGACCCTTTGAAACGTCAAAACAGGCTTTTTTTGAAAAAACGAATGAAACAAATTTGAACAAGCGTTTTTGTTGAAAAAGACACATTATATTGGGCAATTCGCGAAAGGAAAACGATTGTTTTTTGTGCAAAAAGTAGAAAATTTTTCGCGGACGTGCATGGACTTGACAAAAAATGGGGAAAGTGATATAATAAACTGTAAATCTTCGGAAAGTGCCCGTACTATGCCTTGCGGCAGGCGGGGAATCCGTTTATTGAGGCAGTTACACGCGGCGAAAAACCGGGTGTCTGTAATAGAAACATTCAATTTCGGAAGAAGGAGGTAAAGAGGATGCCAACATTCAACCAGCTTGTCAGACAAGGTCGCGGCGAGAAGGATTATAAGTCCAAGGCACCTGTTTTGCAAAAGGGTTTCAACTCTTTGATGAACAGCGCGATCGACCAGTCGGCACCGCAGAAGAGAGGCGTTTGCACCAAGGTTTCCACCACCAGCCCGAAGAAGCCGAACTCCGCAATGAGAAAAATTGCCAGAGTCCGCCTCACCAACGGTCTGGAAGCAACCGTTTACATTCCCGGTATCGGACACAACCTGCAAGAGCACTCGGTGGTTCTGATCCGCGGGGGAAGAGTTCGTGACCTTCCCGGTGTGCGTTACCACATCATTCGCGGTACGCTCGACGCGCAAGGCGTTGCCAACCGCCAGCAGGGACGCTCCAAGTACGGAGCAAAAGCCGCTAAAAAGAAGTAAACACGGAGATTTAGCGCAAACAACCGAAAGCACCAAATTTGCCCGTCAGTCGTGAATTCCGAAAGGAATGTTTCTATTTCACCTCCGACGTGGCGCTAACAAAAGGCAGCTTTTGAGTACCAATGATTTCATAATTTTAATGAAGGAGGGAAGTACAGTGCCGAGAAGAGGTCGTATTACCAAAAGAGACGTATTGCCGGATCCGTTGTATGGTTCCAAGCTTGTCACGAAGCTGATCAACAACGTGATGTACGACGGCAAGAAGGGTGTTGCCCAAACGATCGTTTACGATGCGTTCAAACAGGTCGAAGAGAAGTTGGGGCAGAACCCGATGGAGGTCTTCCAGGAAGCTCTTGAAAACGTGATGCCGGTTCTGGAGGTCAAGGCTCGCCGCGTGGGCGGTTCCACTTACCAGGTTCCGATGGAAGTCAGAGCCGAGCGCCGTCAAACGCTCGGACTTCGTTGGCTGATCCTGTTCGCTCGGAAGCGCGGTGAAAAAACGATGGCGGATAAGCTCGCCGGAGAGATCATCGACGCGAAGAACAGCGCGGGCGGAGCATTCAAGAAGAAGGAAGAGACTCACCGCATGGCAGAAGCGAACAAAGCGTTTGCTCATTACAGATATTGATTGCCATTGCAACAACCAAGGAGATAACCGTTCATGCCAAGAGAATACTCACTTGAGAATACCAGAAACATCGGTATCATGGCGCACATCGACGCCGGTAAGACCACAACCACCGAGCGCATCCTGTTCTACACGGGAAAAACGCATAAGTTGGGCGAGGTCCACGACGGCGGCGCCACGATGGACTGGATGGTGCAGGAGCAGGAGAGAGGTATCACCATCACTTCCGCCGCCACCACCTGTTTCTGGAAGGGGAACCGTATCAACATCATCGATACCCCCGGACACGTGGACTTCACCGTTGAGGTGGAGCGGTCCCTGCGCGTGCTCGACGGCGCCGTTACCGTCATGTGCGCCAAGGGCGGCGTTGAGCCGCAGTCTGAAACCGTTTGGAGACAGGCTGACAAATATAAAGTCCCGCGTATGGTATATGTCAACAAAATGGACATCACGGGCGCGGACTTCTATCATGTTATCGACATGATCCATTCGAGATTGCGCGCAAACGCGGTACCGATCCAGCTTCCCATCGGAAAGGACATGACTTTCCGCGGCATCATCGACCTGATGAGCATGGAAGCGGACGTCTACTATGACGACCTCGGAAAGGATATGCGCGTGGAAGCCATTCCGGAGGATATGCGGGAACAGGCACAGGCCTACCGCGAGCAGATGGTGGAAGCCATCGCGTCCACCGACGACACGCTCATGGAGAAATACCTTGAAGGCGAGGAGATCTCCGTTGAGGAGCTCAAAGTCGCGCTCCGCAAAGCGTGCATCGCGAACGAGATCGTTCCCGTGGTCTGCGGCACGTCCTACCGCAACAAGGGCGTTCAGAAGCTCTTGGATGCGATCGTGGACTATATGCCCAACCCGACCGACATCCCCGCGATCCGCGGAACCAACCCCGATACGGGCGCGGAAGAGGACAGACATTCCTCCGACAGCGAGCCGTTCTCGGCGTTGGCGTTCAAGATCATGACCGACCCGTTTGTCGGCAAGCTCTGCTATTTCCGCGTTTATTCAGGCGCGGTGAAAGCGGGCGACACCGTTTACAACTCGACCAAGGGCAAATCCGAGCGTCTCGGGCGTATCCTGCAAATGCACGCGAACGAGCGCAAGGACATTGACTGCTGCTATTCGGGCGATATTGCCGCCGCGATCGGTGTGAAGAACACGACCACGGGCGACACCTTCTGCGACGAAAAGCACCCCGTGATCCTCGAATCCATGGAGTTCCCCGAACCCGTTATCCGCGTTGCCATCGAGCCCAAGACCCGCGCGGGTCAGGAGAAGATGGGCATTGCGCTTGCGAAGCTCGCGGAAGAGGATCCGACGTTCCGCACCTACACGGACGACGAAACGGGACAGACCATCATTGCCGGAATGGGCGAGCTTCACCTCGAAATCATCGTGGACCGTTTGCTCCGCGAATTCAAGGTGGAAGCCAACATCGGTAAACCGCAGGTTGCCTACAAGGAGACCATCCGCAAGAAGGTCGACCACGAGTGCAAGTACAAAAAGCAGTCGGGCGGTTCCGGTCAGTACGGTCACGTCAAGATCATTCTCGAACCCAACGAACCCGGAAAGGGCTATGAATTCATCAATGCCGTTACGGGCGGCGCGATCCCGAAGGAATTTATCCCCGCGGTCGACGCCGGTATCCAGGGCGCCATGCAGTGCGGCGTTTTGGCGGGTTACAACGTTGTGGACGTCAAAGTAACGCTCTACGACGGTTCTTACCACGAAGTCGACTCTTCGGAAATGGCATTCAAGATCGCCGGTTCCATGGCGTTCAAGGAAGCAATGCGCAAAGCCGATCCGGTTCTCACCGAGCCGATGATGAAGGTCACCACCATTGTTCCCGACGACTACATGGGCGCCGTGATCGGAGACTTCAACAGCCGCCGCGGGCAGATCCTCTCGCAGGAATCCACGCAGAGCGGAGTGCAGGAAGTGATCGCTTATGTGCCGCTTTCCAATATGTTCGGCTACGCGACCGACCTTCGTTCCAAAACGCAGGGACGCGGACTCTACACCATGGAGCCGAGCCACTTCGCGGAGGTTCCGAAGTCCATTCAGGAAACCATCATCAAGGAACGCAGCAAAGGCTGATTTCCGAAATCCCAATTCAGTGTCCTATTAAAAAAACTATAAAAAAGATTTTACTAAACGGAGGAAATTCAAAATGGCAAAGGCTACATTTGAACGTACCAAGCCGCACGTCAACATCGGTACCATCGGTCACGTTGACCACGGCAAAACCACCCTGACCGCAGCGATCACCAAGACCCTCGCTCTCAAAAACGGCAACGTCGAGTTCCTGGCTTATGACCAGATCGACAACGCGCCCGAAGAGAAGGCAAGAGGTATCACAATCAACACCCGTCACGTTGAGTACGAGACCGACAAGCGTCACTATGCTCACGTGGACTGCCC
>JAGAEA010000012.1 GCA_017613355.1 Clostridia bacterium | reverse complement strand
TCCATATCCGCCCGTTTTTTGATTGTACTATAATATTGTTCAATCGTTTTTTATGTTTTATGATCGCGGGCGGATATGGAATCCGCCCCTACGGTGGAGATTGGATTTTTTGCAAAAATTGTAAGCCTTCCATCGGTGCGAGAAAGGCTTTTTCAATTTCATTTTCAAAAAAAGGTTGACAAATCGGGAAACGTATGGTAAAATGAAGCTACCACACAAACAATTTAATACGCCAAACCATATCCACGATAGGGGTCTATTTTTATCTTCCGATAAAAATACGAACTCTTTCTTTTGCATCCCTCTCGTGGAATGGCAGTAAAAGGTTTGTGTGGTAACAAATGGAGTTGCGTATTTTTTGTGCGTGGCTCCTGCCACGCACTTTTTTATTTTCATTTTGAGGAGGAAAAATATGAACCACTGCCCCAACTGCGGAAACGACTTTGAGGGAAATTTTTGCCCGCAATGCGGACAAGCCCTCGCACAAAAGCAGATTTGCCCGAAATGCAAATCACCCCTTGCGGAAAACGCAAAGTTTTGCGCCACCTGCGGTTATTCGCTCGAAAAAAAGCCGCTTCCCGAATGGCTGAAAAAGGGAATTGACTTTTTCAAAACCTACTGGAAAAAGATCGCTGTGGGCGCGGTCGTGCTGGTCGCGTTGATCCTTTTGATCGCCATTCCCATAAGTATCGAGAGTAATATTTACCGAGCGGGAAAAGTTTCCAAAATCAACCTCGGCGATAGCAAAGAAAAGGTGGAAGAATTGCTCGGAAAACCGACCGATCAATCGGATTATTCATGGCATTATCTCTCGGGAAAAGCGGGAAAACTCTATCGGCAAATGAACAAAATCGGGGAAGATGAAGAAAACCTCGAAGATTTTTTCAACGATCTCGAAAAATATGATAAACTTTACACCAAATTGGAGCAGATGACCTATGCCTACATCAAGGTATCTTTCGACAGTAAGGGGAACGTAACCGAAGTCTTTCTCGATAAAAAACACCACTACGACGAAGGCAACGACTACGCGGGTGAAAAGAAGTACCTCAAAAACGTTAAAACCGATCTGACAGAGGTCGAAGTGACCCAAATATCGATCAACGGCGAAACAAAAACCGAAGTCAATACCAATACAAAATTTTCCGAAGTGGTTTACAGCGCAAAGTTTACCGACGGAAGTTTTTATCGCAAGACGATTGGCTATGCCACAACGGAACTTTCCGAGGACGCGAAAACCTGCACGCTCAAATGGCAGAACACATTGGGAGAATATAAGGTAACATTGCCGACGAAACAACATACACTTTCATATTCGATTACCGAAGATGGCGTTTTAACCTCGGTTTCCGGAAACGCAACATCTTTTTCCATTCCGAATAATGTGGTTAGAATTGGAAATTCTGCATTCCATGACTGTAAAAGTCTGACAAGCATCAAAATCCCCAACAGCGTTACAAGCATTGGAGTTGATGCGTTCAAGGATTGTAATAGACTGACTGCCGTCTATATCACCGACTTGGAAAGATGGTGCGATATCTCGTTCGGCAATTCTGATTCAAATCCGTTGTGTTATGCCCATAATCTCTATTTGAATAATGAATTGGTAACTGATTTGATAATTCCCAAAGATGTGATGAACATAACTTATGCGTTTTACGGTTGTAGTGGATTTGAAAGCATTATGGTAGAGAATGAAAACATCAAATATCATAGTGTTGGAAATTGTTTAATTGAAACTGAAAGCAAAACATTGATTTTGGGATGTCAAAATAGTGAAATCCCGAGCGATGGAAGTGTGACGAGTATTAGCTTTGCTGCGTTTTATGGTTATAGCAATCTCGAAAGTGTTACAATCCCGAATAGTGTGAGTAACATTCAAGAGGGGGCATTCCTAAACTGTAATAATTTAATGACAGTTGCTGAAGAAAATTCGGTATATCATTCAAGTGGAAACTGTATCATAGAAACAGAAAATAAAACTCTAATTATAGGATGCAAGAATAGTGTGATTCCGAGCGATGGGAGCGTATTGAGTATTGGAAAATATGCATTCTACGGGTGTAGTGATCTAACAAACATAACGATTCCAAATAGCGTTATGAGTATTGGAGATTGGGCGTTCTGCGATTGTATTAATTTGACAAACATTACGATTCCTGACAGTGTAATTAGTATTGGAAAGGGCGTACTATCAGGTTGTAGCAGTTTGACAAATATGACCATTCCTTTTTTGGGAGCAAAAGCAAATGTAACGGCAGATGACATTCAATATCCGTTTGGATATATTTTTGGAACGCGAAGCTATACAGGAGGAGTTAAAATGGATCAGCCATATTATACAAGTAACTCCACTTACGTACCCACTTACTATATTCCTAATTCACTGAAAACTGTTACGGTTACGGGAACTCTCCCTTCAAAGGGGGGATTTAATTCTAATCAAGGATTTTATATGTTACAAAATATCACAATTGGAAACAGCGTGACAGACATTGGAGATCGGGTGTTCATCGGTTGTAGCGGGCTGACAAGCATCACGATCCCAGACAGCGTGACGAGCATTGGAAATTATGCGTTCGCCGAATGTAGAGGTCTGAGAAGCATCACTTTTGAGGGCACGAAAGCCGAGTGGAATGCAATCAGAAAAGGATCGTATTGGAACAACAATACAGGTAATTACACCATCCATTGCACCGACGGCGATATTGCAAAATAAAAAATCCTTTTCCAAAAGTTCTTTTGGAAAAGGTGAGAGGTTTGGGGAGCGGGAAAACCGATTTCTTTCAAGAAATGGTTTTCCCGCTCCCCAAGGTCTTTTAGTCGTTTATATTTCGATTGCTTCTCCAATGGAGAGCATGAACAGATAGGTTTTGTCGGGGCGCTTGCCGAAAAGATTTTCGATCGCGCGAGAGTAGCAGGCGAGTTGGTTGCCGTGGCGGGCGGAGAGATGCGAGCGGAGCAGGGCACGGTCGGCACGTTCTTCGGGCGTGACGTGGTCGGTCTTGTAGTCGTAAAGCGAAATGTGACCGTCCGAACCCACCAAAATCAAGTCGATCGAGCCTTGCACGAAAAGTTCCCGATCTTTGAGCGCATCCGCAAGTGCGGGGTCTGTCGTCAATTCGGAGAGAGGCAGGAAGAGACCGAATTTTTGCTCGCGCAGAACCTGTTTTGCCGCGCGCACCTGCCCGATCAACGGGCTTGAAGCAAACGCGCGGAGCTGACGGCGATTGAGTATTTTCGCCGTTTCGGACGTTAAAAACTGCTTTTCCACCAATCGTTCCGCTTCCGCGTCGATTCCGTCCGGCGTAAGGTTCGGAAGGTTGCAGAATTCCAAAAATGCGTGAGTCGCCGTCCCGATCTCGGCGGCGGTTGGCTGGCGATGCGCCGAAAGAAGCCCGTCGAATGACGGCTCGGCATCCCGCATCAAGCGGATCTGCTCGTCCAATGCCGCCGCTTCGTTGTTCTCGTTTTTCAAAACGTCCAAAAGATCGGACCGAAGCTTGGATGCCGCCGCTTTGGTGGGGATCCCGCGAAGCGCGTCCAAAGGATAGGAAAAGGTCTTTGCACGTTCCAAAACGGCTTTGTAATGCGCGGAAAGCGGTTCCGCATCATGCTTTTCGGCAACCGACGGAGCGGGAACGGCGCTTTGCGCTTCCGCTTCGATTGGCGCATCGGGCAACATCCAACGAATGACGGCGGGACAGGAACCGTCCGTTCTTTCTTTTGCAAACAATGCGGCGAGAACCCAATCCAAAAAGCTCTTTGCGCCGAGAATGCCCGCGCGGCTGTTCCGACGGATCATGGAAACATCCGTCATGAGAGAGGGGGTCAGGCGGGTCGGCGACCCCGTGACGTAAAGGCGTTCCCGCGCGCGGGTGAGAGCCACATAAAGCAGGCGAATTTCGCCTTCGGCATCCTCGTCGGCAACCGCCATTTTGCCGGCTTCACCGAGCACGGTTCCGATCAAGCCGCCTTTTTCCTCGCGGTAAAGACGGGAAGAAAAACCGACGGTTTTATGGTAGAGCATGGGGAAGCGTTGATCGCGGTCGGAAAATGCGTTTCCGCAACCGACCACAAACACCACGGGAAATTCCAAACCCTTTGAGGCGTGCATGGTCATCACGTTGACCGCGCTTTCCGCGCCGCGAAAACCGCCCGCGGAAAGTCGGTTGCCGTCCCAAAGGCGCGTGACGTACTCCAAAAAGCCATAGAGACCGCACCAAGACGAGCGTTGATAGATGCGCGCCTGTTCGTAAAGCGTGAGAAATTCGGGAGATGAGGCGATGGGGGCAAACCGTTCGTCGAGTGAAAGCAAACGCAGGAAACGGTCGGCGGGTTGCGCCGCGGAGAGGCGACGGTAGTTTTCCAGCCACTCCGCAAAGGCGCGCGACTTTTCCGAGCATGGAAAGTCCGCATTGTCGGATGCGGCGCAGATCGCGTCGTAAAGCGATTCGCGGGTCGGAGAAGCAAGACGGATCTCGCTCAATTCTTCCAGAGTAAAGCCGCCGAAACCCGTGGTCAGATACTCCGAAAGGGGAATATCGCGATAGGGGTTATCAATGACGTGAAGGAGATTGAGCAGGTCGATCAAAAGCGGGGAATGTGAAAATTTACCGGCCGCTTCCGAAGAAACGGGGATACCGAGCGATTTGAGCGCGGCGACATAGGGTTCCGCGTGGCGGTCGCCGTTGCGGGAAAGGATCGCAATGTGTTCGGGCAGGATCGGGGAACCGTCGTTCAAACGTCCCTCGCGCAAAAGTCGGGCAATTTCTGCGGCAACCCAGCGCGCTTCGCGGGAAATTTGCGGTTCTTCCTCGCCGTTTTCGTCCGGCTTGGCGACATCCTCGCCGTCGTCGGTCGCTTTTTTTGCGCTTTCCTTTTGGAAAACGACTACTTGTGCGGAGATCGGCTTCCATCCTTCGGAATCGGGAAGCGGCTTGCCGCGTTGCAGATCGTCCTCGGGGAGATACCCAACGCTATCGGGACAGGCGGAGAAGAGAAAGGAACAAACGGTGTTGGCAAAGTCGATCACGGTCTGATCGCTTCGGAAATTTTCGGACATGAACACGCAGACCGACGGGGAATCCTTTGCGGCTGGGTCGGTCGAAAGCGGCATGGAACGGCGGTAACCGGCGAAAATGGAAGGATCGCTTCCGCGGAAACCGTAGATACTTTGTTTGATGTCACCGACCATGAAACGGTGATCTCCGCCGATCGCGGAGAAGATGCAATCCTGAATTTCGTCCACATCTTGGTATTCGTCAATGTAAATTTCGCGGTACTTTCCGCGCAAAGTTTCGGTCAGAGCCTTTCCTTCCTCGCTCGTGAGAAGCCGATAGAGGGCGTCGCGAATATCGTTGAAATCGAGGATCCCGCGGTCGAGTTTTTCGGAAAGGACGCGCTCGCGATAAACCGAATAGAAAGAACAAAGCATTTTCGCAAGCTCCGCCGTTTCCATCATTTGCCGCTTGATTTGTTGCGGACTGTCGGCAAAAAGGGTTTTGCAGGCATCCTTCAAGAAACCCTTGAAGGCGTTTCTCGCGGTTTGATAACGCTCCGACCAATCGGGTCTCCCGTCCGCGGCTCTGAACGTCGGGAAGGTAAAATTCATGGCGGCGGCTCGCACCGCTTCCCATTCCGAACCGTGCAGAGCGCACAAAAGCGCACGGCTTTGCTCAATGTCGCTCGCAAGAATACCGGATTGGCGCTTGACCGCTTCGGGATCGGCTTCGTGATGCGCCTGCGTTTCACTTAAAACGAGCATGAAGCCGTCAATCTCGGCGATCAAACGGTCGCGGATGACGCCCCCGGCGCGGGAAAGCAGAAAATCGCCGTCCGCTTCCCGACGAAGCTGTTCGGAAGAGGTGCGAAGGAGTGCAACGCCCTGCGGAAAAGAAGAAAATTTTTCATAGAAAGAAAGCAGAAGGTCGCCGAGATCGCTTCTTGACGTGCCGCCGAAAATATGATCCATGCAATCGGCAAACCGATTGTTGCGCAGACGGCGGAAGGGACTTTCACCGTTGTCCGCTGCGATCGGCGGTTCGTAGATTTGATAAAATTCGGCGATGAGGGCATCTATCGTTTCGCGCGAAAGGGCATAAAGCTCGTTTTGGTCGGCAATGCGGAAGGCGGCGGGAAAGCCGAGACGCTCGAAATTCGATCGGACGACCTGTTGGAAAAAGGCGTCGATCGTGGAAATTTGCGCGCTTCCGAGCAACAGCAACTGCCGTGAAAGACGGGTGTTTCCGGGGTCGGCGGCAAGCGCGGCTCCGAGTGCCTTTGCAATTCGACTTTTCAGCTCCGCGGCGGCGGCGCGCGTGAACGTGACGATCAACACCTCGGAAAGGCTGATCGGATCGGTTTCGTCGAGCAGACGGCGAATGATGCGCTCGGTCAGAACGCTTGTTTTGCCCGATCCTGCGGCGGCGGAGACCAAAAGCAGTTTGCCGCGCAGATCAATGGCGGTTTCTTGCGAGGGGGTCCATGCCCGTTTTGACGGTGCGTTCATGTTTCGGTCTCCTTTCCGTCAGAAGTTGGATTTCGGTGCGGCAATATCGCAGCTTTCGCGAACGGCACAATACCTGCAGGCGTCCGAAGAGGGGGTTTTGGTCGCTTCCCCCGAGAGGATGCGCTCGGCAACCGCGGAAACGTTGGATTTTACCGTTTCGATCAGTTCGGCAATCTTTTCGGCAGTGAGTTTTTTGAGCGGATGCGTAAAAATCTGTCCTTCCGAGATGTCGGACGCGGCGAGAAGCTCCACGTCGTCCAAAAGAAATCCTTTCCGCGTTGCGGTCAGGTTTCCGCCGTCCTGTTTTTTCGTGAGGTAGTGCGCGCCGGCGGGAATATAATGGTCGGGGTCGATTTGGGTAACCGCGTAGAGATAGATCAAAAGCTGCATATCCATTCCGCTTTCCACGTCCCGAATGCGGAAATCGGCAGAACCCGTTTTATAGTCGATCACACGGACGTAAACCTTGTCCTCTTTGCGGTAGAGGTCAACGCGGTCGATATCGCCCGAAAGATGAACGGTTTTTCCGTCGCGAAGGGTCAGCGTGAGGTCTGGAATGTGCGCTTTCCCGATTTTTTCCTCGAAATATCGCGGCTGAAATCCGCTTGCGGCGATCTCATCCATCGCGCTTTGCAAGAGAATGACAGAAAGTGCGCGCAAACGGCTGAACAGGTGTAGCAGGCGAGTATCCATCTGTTCGGGCGGGATCGGGCAAACGCGACCGAGATACTCCGAAACGATCCCGTCCACCGTTGATTGGAGTTCTTCGTTGTCGGGAAAGCGAAGGCGTCCGTTTTCGCCGAGCATTCGTTCGAGAAAACGCTGAAAGATGTAGTGAACGAATTTTCCGTCGTCGGCAGACGATGTGGCGGAGTCCTTCCTGTCACGCAGGCGAAGGGTGTAGTTGCTGTAATAGGAATAGGGACAACGCATGAACGTATTGATTTTGGTTTTGGAAAGATAGAGCGAATTTCCGAGTTCTTTCGGAGAGATCTTTTGCTCCGAAAACGTATTTTTTACGGTACTTTCCGAATCGTTTTGCCGGATTTCGGAGAGACTGAACGTTTGCGGTCGCCGATCCAGCAAGTAGCAGACGCGCGTAAACGCCAGAGATTCCGTGCGCTCGCTTCCGTCCGCATCCATGAGCGGCGCGGAGAGATAGAGGTAGCGCAAAGGCTTGGTCACGGCTCGATAAACATAGAGCAATTCCTCGGAAGAGCGGAGCTGTTCGTTGGTGTCGAAACGAAGCCCGAATTCGCCTAACGAGGCTTTTTCGCTGTCGGTCAGTATACCACTTTCGGTGATCGGCTTCGGAAATTCACCCTCGCACAGTCCGAGCAGAAGAGAAGCCTGAACGCCTTCCACGCGCAGAGTTGCCGCCGATCCGATCATCACGCAATCGTGCACGTTCGGAACAGAACCGAGATCACTCTCGGCAAACAGGATGGTGAGAAGCGAGAAAAACTCGTCGAGCGTCACTTCCGCGTCCGGCAAAAGATCGCACAGTTTTATCAACGACTCGGTGACAAAGCGATAGAGCCGAACGGTCTCTCCCGCTTCTCTCGACTGCCCGAGAGAAATCTCCTCCGCCGCGAGCGCGGAAAGGCGCGCGGAAATGCCGAGACGGCAAAGATGACGGTAAACGGCGCGGCAACGGTCGGAAAGACGGGAAGACGCGCTCAACTCTGCCGAAAACGTTTGCAGGGGCTTGATGATCGCCGCGCGAACTCGGTTTGCCGCTTCGAGGATTTCCTCGGCGCGCTCGCTCCGTTCGGTGACCAGTCCGTCGGGGTTCATGTTCCAGACGTCGTCGAGAAAGCGGGAACCGTTGATATGCCAGGTCTCGCAGTATTCTTCGAAGAGTGCGGCATCGCGCAAATCAACGTCGCAAAGCCCTGTCTTGACATAGGTCATCACGTCCGACACACGGTAGTTGCGGCTAACGGCGCGCAGAGCCGAGAGGATCAACCGCGCAAGAGGCTTGGCGGAGAGTTCTGTGCGATCGGAGAAGAAATAGGGAATTCCGTGGCGCTCCAAAGCGGCGTCGAGCACGCCGCGGTAGGTCTCCGTTTCGCGAACGACAACGGCAACGTCGCCGAAGTGCAACCCTTTTTGCACCAGATCGAGGATATTCAGCGCGGCGGCTTCGGCTTCTTCGTAAAGGTTGTTGCAGGTCAAAAGCCGAACCGTGTCCTTTCCGCGGTCGGGAAGAAGGACGCGGTCACTTTCGCGCAGATCGAACCGCCAAAGATCGCGTTCCAGCATCCGAAGCGCCTCGGGACGGCAGTTTCCCTCGGAAGAAAGGATGCGGTATTGCACGGGAACGTCCGCTTTGGCGGCGCACCGAACGAGTTTTCCAACGGTTTCGGACACGCCCGCAAACTGCACCGAAGCGCCGTGCAGAGCATCGGTGCAAAACGAGGCTTCCACGCGGTCGGATTGCCGCAAAATCTCGGTCAGAACCGCGTATTCGGGAACGGTGAAACTCGTAAAGGAGTCAATATAGAAATGTGCCCCCTCGAAATAACGGTGGCTTTGCAAAACCTCGGCGAGACGAACCAGCTTATCGGAGATCGTTCCGCCGAAACTTTGTTCCATGCGGGCGTCGAAGGCGGCGGCAACGGCGGAGAGGTCAAGCAGCTTTTGCCGAAGAGGTGCTTCGCTCGGGAGTTTTGCGGCAGCTTCTTCCAGCTCGTCGGCGGTGATCCCGTTGTTTTTCAGGTCTTCCACGGCGGTCAGCATGCTGCCCGTGAGACTGACGTCGCTTCGCGCACTTCTGCCGTACTGCCCGAGAACGCCCGAAAGAGAACGCAGGGTCTCCCACATGAGAACCGACCGCGTTCCGTGGTCGGCGGAAGCCTGCGTAACGCCGCCGAATTCATGAAATACGTCGTCGCAGAGACCCGAAAAATTGACGATCTCAAAAAAGAGCCCCGCGTTTTGAGGCAATTTTTTCGGGAGATCGCGCTCGCTGATGTATGCCTGTTGTTCGGGCACCAGCAAATAACAGCGCGTATTCTGTTCAATGTCGCGGCGGATGGCTTCCGTCAGGGCGGCGGTTTTTCCGGAGCCGGACGGTCCGCAAATCAAGTTGAGCATTCGTCGTCTCCTTTCCCGGGAATTTCCGACGTTTCCAAAAGCGAGAGATTGCGGCGGATCGTGTCTCTGCCTCGCCAGGCGTAGGCACGCTTCGAGAAGGTTTCATCGTCCATTGAATCGAGAACGGAAAGCGAAAGATGCGGAACGGTATCCGCTTGAAAATAGGGGATCGGAGTAAAGATGCTTTCCGCTTGGATTGCCGCAGCGGTGTGGGGGCATACTTCCTGACAGATGTCGCATCCCCACGCGGATCGGAAACGTAGTAAATGTTGTTGTTCGACGTCGGTCAGCGCCCCCTTTTTTTGCGTCAGCGCGGAGAGGCAGTCGCCGATCTCGTCCATGGGGCAGGCGCGGCGGCATTTCCCGCAACCGATGCACGTGCGGACAGGACCGACGGTTGACGGCAAATTCGCCGTTGTGACCAATTCGCCGAGGAACACATAGGAAGAATAGCGCTTGGTAATGAGCAAGCCGTTTTTCCCGATCACGCCGAGTCCCGCGCGCGCGGCGGCTTGGAGCTCCGCCACGGGGGAATGGTCGGCGAAGCCCGCGAACCGTTCTTCGGGATATTTTTCCCGCAAAAGCGGAAGCAATTCGCCGAACAATTCACTGTAGAATCCGTGGTAATCGCGCGAAACGGCATAGGCGGAAACGTTCCGTTCGGGAGAAAGGCAGGCTTTTGTGAAATAGGGAACGGCGATCATCACAGCGGTTCCCGCAGAGATGCCCTCGCGCTCCAAAAGATACGGTTTTCGAATCTCACATTCGGAAAGCGGAATGGGGGAAAAGAGGTAAATTTGTTTTTTGTGAAAAAAATTTGTTAAAAATTGTAGCATATCCCGTCCCTTTTCCGAAATTTGTGATATAATGGATGCAAGCAAGATCGATTACCTATTTTATTATACATCATTTGGCGTTCAAAAGCAAGTTCTTTCGGGAAAATACAAAACTTTTCGGCATCATTTCAACCTTTTTTCAAGAAACGATGACCATAATCAAAAGCAATCAAACACCGAAGGTTTCGGATTTCACCTTCAAAGGAGGGAAAACTCATGTTCAAAAACAAAACAACAGCGGTAAAAATCTCGTTGGTCGCGCTGTTGCTCGCCGTTCTGGTTTCTTTGAGCGGCTGTTACAGCGGGGCAATGTTCCTGCTTGATCGGATCAGTCCTGCCGAAGATACGACCGCTTCTTCCGAAACTCCGACGAATGAACCTTCGTCTGCCAATCCCGGGAGTACAGTTCCGAAAGAAGATTTGATCGGTTCCATCGTCAAAACCAATGCGGAGCCGTCGATCTACGGATCCGCGGGGACCGACGTGTTTGAGTTTTCCCAAGTTGTGCGAATGGTGCAGAACAGCGTGGTGCAGATTTACACCGAGAGTGGAGCGGGAAGCGGTGTGATCATTTCCGATTACGGATTGGTCATTACCTGCAACCACGTGATCGACGGCGCGTCCCGCTATATTGTGGAGCTTTCCGACGGCAGCCGCTACAACGCGACCCTGCGCGGAGCCGACTCCGATTCCGATCTCGCGATCCTGAAAATCGAACCCAAAGAGGAAAAGCCTTTGACCGCCGTGTCGCTCGGCAAAAGCGACAACCTTGTTGTCGGGGAAAAGGTGATCGTGATCGGAAACCCGCTCGGAACATTGGGCGGAACCGTTACGCAAGGGATCATCAGTGCCACGGAACGCCGTATTTCGTTCAGCAATGATGACGGAACGACCACGGTCATGACCTTGATCCAGACCGACGCCGCGATCAACGCGGGAAACTCCGGCGGCGCCATGTTCAACCTCAAAGGGGAATTGATCGGCGTTGTCAACGCGAAGTATTCCAGTACGGGTGTGGAAGGTCTCGGGTTTGCCATTCCGATCGACGAAGCTTATGAAGTTGCCAAAGAACTGATCGACAATGGATACGTTCGCAATATTCCGGATGACGGACTCACGCTTGCCACCAAAACTTACTACAAGGACTATTGGGCATATTACAGCGGGTCTTACAACACGGCGCTTCAAGTGACCGCGTCGAAATACAACGGCGCGTTGGTCGGCAAATATATCGTCACCGTCAACGGGACGGAAGTTTCTTCCGCCGTCGAGTATAAGACCGTGATCGCGGATTGCAAGGTACGCGACGTCATCACCATTCAGTACGTTTCTCAAATCGGTAGCAGTAATCGCCAGACCACAACGATCACCATGCGGGAGAAAGTTCCCGCCAATATCTCGGGAAGCTGATCGGCATGAACCATTCGGCATTTTCATTGTTGCGTTGCCCGATCTGCCGCGCGGCGGGAACGCTCTCGGCGGATGGTCGCGTGTTTCGCTGTCTGGGCGAGAAGCCGCATTCCTACGACGTTGCGAGAAGCGGGTATCTCAATCTTTCCCGTTCGCAAAAAAGCGGGGGAGACAGTTCGGACGCCGTGCGGGCAAGAAGCGCGTTTTTGGAAAAGGATTATTACCGTCCGCTTGCCGTTCGCGTTCGTGAAATACTCGACGAGATCAAAGCCGAAACGGTGATCGACGCGGGGTGTGGTGAGGGGTACTACACCAATCGCATGGCGGGCGAGGGACGAACCGTGATCGGATTTGACCTTTCCAAATCGGCGATCGACCACGCCTCGAAACAAGCGAAAAAAGCGGAAAGTACCGCAAAAATCCCAAAAAGTACCGTATTATTTGCGGTTTCGAGCCTCTTTGAACTTCCCGTGGCGGACGCCTGTGCCGACGTTGTTACCAACCTGTTTGCCCCTTGCGCCGAAGCGGAATTTTCCCGCGTTCTGAAATCGGGTGGGGAGCTGATCGTGGTCGGCGCGGGTGAAAACCACCTCATGGGGCTCAAACGGGTGCTTTATGAAACGCCGTACCCCAACCCGGGCAGAGCCGATCTTCCGAAAAATTTGACCCTTGTTTCGCGCGAGCGCCTGACCTTTGAAGCGCGCATTTGCGGTCAATCGGATATTCGGGCGCTGTTTTCCATGACGCCGTATTATTACCGTACCCCGCGCGAGGGGCACGAAAAACTTGCCGCACTCGACGCCCTTGTTACCGAATTGGATTTCGATATTTACCGCTATCGGAAGGAGACTGTTGAATGAAGCTGTCGGTTTGTATCCCCATGTATAATGAAAGCGCCGTGATCGCCGACACCGCAAAGCGGCTTATCGACTATCTGGACGCACGGTTTGCGGATGATTATGAAGTGATTTTTGCGGACGACGGTTCCACCGATGGCTCCGCCGACGTTGTCCGTGCCCTCGGCTTGCCTCGCGTGCGGGTCGTCGGGTATGCCGACAATCGGGGCAAAGGATGTGCCGTCCGAACCGCGATGCTTGCCGCAAACGGGAAAATCGCACTGTTTACCGACGCCGATCTTGCCTATGGAACAGACGTGATCGGAGAGGCGGTTTGGTTCTTTTCCGAACATCCCGAAAGCGATCTCGTGATCGGTTCGCGCAACCTGGGCAAGGACGGATATGCGGGCTATACGCCGTTGCGCCGCCTTGCTTCCCGCATCTACATCCGTGTACTTTGCGTGGTCGGCGGGCTGAAACTGACCGACAGTCAATGCGGGTTCAAGGCGTTTCGGAACCCTATTGCGAAAGAAATTTTTTCGCGGTGCGGCGTGGACGGTTTCGCCTTTGACTTCGAGGCGATCCTTTGGGCGCAAACGCTTGGTAAAAAGATCGCGGAAATGCCGGTCTGCGTTTTCAATCACCGCAGTTCCAAGATCCGTTTGGTGCGCGACGCATTTCGGATGCTCCGCGACGTGATCGGCATTCGCCGCAGGATCAAAAAGCAATATCGGGAAGAACGAGAGGAAAATCCATAAAGGGAATGTTCCTCTCGGATTGAATTTTGAAAAGCCTACTCGGATCCGTTCCGGTGGGCTTTTTTCAATTCCCGAAGAAGCAGAAGCGCAAAGGGAACGGTAAAGAAAAAGGTCAGAAGGTCGGCGATCGGCTGCGTCAGAACAAGTCCCGTGATGCCGAATCGGCGCGGGAGAAGAAAGATGAGCGGAAGAAACAAAAATCCCTGTCTTGCCGCGGCGACCAACGAGGCGGAAATCGGTTTTCCGAGCCCTTGCAGGGAAATGTTGGTCACGGCGATCACCCCGTGGAGGGGAAAAACCGCGCAGAGCGCGCGGAGAAGCGGAACGCCATAGGCGATCACATTTGGGTCGGAACGGAATTTTCCAATCCAAAAGGGAGCGAATAGGGCGGTCGGAATTGCGAGCAGAAAGGCAAGAGAACAGGCGAAAACCAACGAAATGCAATAAATGGCGCGCGTTCGGGCGCGATCTCCGTTTCCGTAGTTGTACCCTGCGATCGGCGCCGACCCTTGCCCAATGCCGAGGAGAAACGCATAGAGAAAGAGAAACAGACGGGAAGTGAGCGCGAGCGCGGCGAGTGCGGCGTCGCCATAGGGACGGGCGGCACGGTTGAGCAGAAGCACGGCAACTGCCGTCAATCCTTGGCGAAACAGCGACGGAAGCCCGTTTTTCAGAATTTCGATTACGCCTCGAATTTGAAAGCTTGACAGCAAAAACACGGTACTTTTGCGAAAAAGATAGGGAAATATGAGGATCAGAACCGCAGCACCGTAGCCGATCGGAAAGGACAACCCGGCGCCGAGCACACCGAGTTTTTGGCGGAATATGAGAAGCGGAGCCGAAAGAACCGAGGTCAGATTTCCGAAACCCAACCCGAACATTGCCCAAACGGTGTGACCTTCCGCGCGGAGCAAATTGGAAAGGACGAACGCCGCGCACATCAGGGGAGCCGAATACAAAAGGCAGACGGCATAAGTCCTCGCAAGGGGCAAAAGCGCGTCGTCGCCCGCGCCAAGCAAATGAAGCAGGGGCTCGCGGAGAAGGAGACAGACGACGGAAAAGACGAAAGAGATCAAAAGAGAGGTAATCAGCGCGCCTGTCGCGATTGAGTACGCTTTTTGCTGTTTGCGCGCTCCGAGCGCACGGGAAAGCAGACTGCCCGCTCCCGTTCCGAACACGAAACCGATCGTTTGGATCGCGGCAACGATCGGAAAGCAGATGCCGACGGCGCCGCAAGCGTCTGTTCCGAGCCTTGCCATGAAAAAAGCGTCCGCCATTGCCGCAACGGACGGCAGGATCGCCGCGAGGATCGTTGGCAGAGAATGGCAAACCACCAATCGGGCGGGGGAGCAGGTCGTCATTTGCCGAAATTTTTGTTCCGTGTCCGTCATTGGCTGTTCTCCCCCTTTTTTCTTGTCGTTTTGTTAGTATCCCGCAAAGGATCGAAAAGCATAAAAAAATCCTGAAAAAAACGCAAAAAAACTTGATTTTTCACGCGGAATGGTTTATAATGGATGATGTAAGAAAAAGATTCCTTCAGGAGGGTTTTCATCATGCTCGTTTCCGCAAAAGAAATGCTGCAAAAAGCAAAGGCAGGCCGGTATGCGGTCGGTCAATTCAACATCAACAATCTCGAATGGACAAAGGCGATTCTGCTAACCGCACAGGAGATGAACTCTCCCGTGATCCTCGGTGTTTCCGAGGGCGCCGGAAAATATATGTGCGGATTCAAAACGGTGACCGAAATGGTCAAATGCATGATCGACGAACTGAAAATCACCGTTCCCGTCGCGCTCCATCTCGACCACGGCACCTATGAAGGCTGCTACCGTTGCATCGAGGCGGGCTTCTCGTCCATTATGTTCGACGGTTCACATTATCCGATCGAAGAAAACGTGGAAAAGACCAAGGAACTTGTCAAGGTCTGCGCCGAAAAGGGAATGTCTCTCGAAGCGGAAGTCGGCGCTATCGGCGGCGAAGAGGACGGCGTTGTGGGAATGGGCGAATGTGCCGACCCCGAAGAATGCAAGCAGATCGCCGATCTCGGCGTGACCATGCTGGCGGCGGGCATCGGAAACATCCACGGCAAATATCCCGCAAACTGGCAGGGACTTTCCTTTGAGACTCTTGCCGCGGTTTCCGAGAAAGTCGGCGCAATGCCGCTTGTGCTCCACGGCGGAACGGGTATTCCCGCCGATCAGATCAAAAAGGCGATTTCGCTCGGCGTTTCCAAAATCAACGTGAACACCGAGTGTCAGCTTTCCTTTGCCGCTGCGGTTCGCAAGTACATTGAAGAAGGCAAAGACCTGCAAGGCAAGGGCTTTGACCCGAGAAAATTGCTCGCGCCCGGCGTGGAAGCGATCAAAGCGACCGTAAGAGAAAAAATGGAGCTCTTCGGGTCGGTCGGAAAAGCCTGATCGACTGCATAACACCGAAAAAGGCATTTTTGCGCAAAAACGCAAAAATGCTTTTTTCTTTGCAAAACCAAAACAACTATTGACATTTGAAACGCGGCATGATATAATGAGACAAACGAGCATTCGTTTCTAAAACAACGGAAAAGAGGTTCGCTATGAAAAAATTACTGATTGTTATGCTTTTGATTGCTCTGCTTCTCGCGGTCGCGTCCTGTGGAAATGAAGGCGTTGAGAACGGTACAACGACTGCTTTCGATGCGGAAACCACTACCGAGCCCGTAAACGGCGAGGAAACGACCACTGCTCCGAATGACGAGAGAACGACTATGTCCGTTTTCGATATGCCTCCCGGCGAGGAAACAGCGGGTTGGGGCGACCTTCACCGTGCTTCATAGTATATACAAACCCCTGCGAACCGATTGCATACGGTTCGCAGGGGTTTACTCTTTTTAGCCATTTTTTCGGGAAATGATGAAGTAAAAAACTCCTTCCGTCACGCTACGCGTGCCACCTCCCTCGAAGAGGGAGGTTCAAAGGCAAAGCGACCTGACCTCCACCTTTGGGGGAGGGGGACCGCGAAGCGGTGGAAGGAGTAAATTCGGTGACACTCTTTCGTGTAAAGTGCTCCTGCTTTTCCTTAAACGAAAAAGCAGGAGCACTTTTGCTTTTATATGTTTTTTTACTTGAAACTGTCCTTCAAGGTTACCACGCGATTGAACGTGTCGGGGTTTTTGGTGTCCTTGCAAAAATATCCCGTGCGAACGAACTGGAATTGCTCGCCCGCTTTCGCCTCGGCAAGCGTGGGTTCCGCTTTGGCGTGCGCGGCAACGATCAGGGAATCGGGATTGATAAAATCGGTGTAATCCTTGTCGTCGGGCTTCGCGGACGGGTTTTCCAACGTGGTCAGGTTGTTGTAGAGGTGCAGGGTGACGTCGGCGCAATGCGAGGCGGAAAGCCAATGAATGGTGCCTTTGACCTTTCTGCCGTCAGCAGGCATTCCGTTGCCCGTTTCGAGGTCGGCGGTGCAGTGGATCTCGGCGACGCTGCCGTCCGCGTTCTTGACGATCTCGTTGCAGCGAACGAGATAAGCGCCCATCAACCGTACTTCGCCTTCGGGCTTCATGCGGAAGAACTTGGGCGGCGGGACTTCGGCAAAATCGTCCGCGTCGATCCAAAGTTCGTGCGTGAACGCGACCTTGCGGGTTCCCGCGTCGGGATTTTGCGGATTGTTCGGAAGTTCAAACCATTCCACCTTTTCGGCGGGGTAGTTGGTGACCACCACCTTGACGGGATTGACCACCGCGATCCGTCGGGGAGCCGAAACATTGAGTTCGTCGCGCAGGCAGGCTTCGAGCTGACGGATGTCCACAAGACTATCCGATTTTGCAACACCCGTCCGACCGATGAAATCGAGGATCGACGAGGCGGTATAGCCGCGGCGGCGCAAACCGCAGAGCGTGGGCATACGCGGGTCGTCCCAACCGTCCACAACGCCGCTTTCCACCAATCCGCGCAGGAAGCGCTTGGAAAGCACGGTGTAGGTAATGTTGAGGCGCGCAAATTCGATTTGACGGGGGAAACCCGCGACCGGTTTCGGCAGATCCACGTTGTCGCGCACCCAGTTGTAGAGCGGACGGTGAATTTCATATTCGAGCGAACAGAGGGAATGTGTAATGCCTTCGAGCGCGTCCTGGATCGGGTGGGCAAAATCGTACATCGGGAAGATACACCATTTCGTGCCTTGGCGGTGATGCTCCACGTACTTGATGCGGTAGATCACGGGGTCTCGCATACAGAAATTGCCCGAAGCGAGGTCGATTTTCGCGCGCAGGGTATAGGTTCCTTCCGGAAATTCGCCGTTTTTCATGCGCTCGAAAAGATCAAGCGATTCTGCAACGGGACGTTCGCGCCACGGAGACACGGCTGGATGCGTCAGATCCCCGCAGTATTTCGGATCGCGGAAATCCTCGGCGGAAAGCTCGCAGACATACGCCAAGCCCTTTTTGATGAGTCCGACGGCGAGTTCATAGTCCTTTTGGAAGTAATCGGAACCGTAAAAGAAACGGTCGTCCCAATCGAACCCGAGCCAACGGATGTCCTGCATGATCGCGTCCACGTATTCGGTATCCTCTTTGGCGGGGTTGGTGTCGTCCATGCGGAGATTGCAAACGCCGCCGAATTTACGAGCGGTCCCGAAATCCACGCAAAGCGCCTTGCAATGCCCAATGTGGAGATAGCCGTTCGGCTCGGGCGGGAAGCGGGTGTGAACCTTCATATTCGGATTTTCGCGAAGATCTTCCTCGATAAAATCCCAAATAAAATTGTTTTCCATCGTTTCAGTCATGTGTCGTGTCCTTTCAAAGGGATTGGAGCATTGCTTTGATGCGCGCTCCGACGCGATCTGCACCGAGAATTTGCATGACGGCATACATATCCGGGGAGTTGAGCTTGCCCGTGACAGCCACGCGCAAGAACATACTCACGTCGGCAACGTTGCCGCGATAGGCTTCGGGATCGGCTTTGTAGGCTTTCATATCCGAGGCATAGCCGAGTTTATCGGCAACGGCTTTGATCTTATCGAACCAAACCGGCATCTCGTCGGCGGGGTCGTAAGTGTCGAGAAAGGCGGAAAGCGCGGCGCGAATGTCCGATTTCGGGAATTTTTCGTCGTAGGCGTCTTCCACGCGGAAAAGTTCGTCATAGAAGAAGCCCATGTAACCTTTCGCGTCCGCCCACGTTGCAAGATCTTTGCGCGGTTTCTTGCCGCCGCGACCGATGGCAAAAATCGCCGTGGCATAGTCCGCGTTGCGGGCGAGCAGAGCGCCGAAGTCGGGATCGTTCGCGAGTGCCCATTCGGTCACCTGCGCGCAAACTTCCTCGGCGGACATCCGCGAGATCACGTTTTTGCTGACGTCGTTCAGCTTGTCGAAATCGAAGAGACAACCCGAAACGCTCATTTTTTTGATGTTGAAAGGGAAGTCGGTGTAGGGCTTTTCGGGGTTCTGCGCGTGCCATTCCTCGTAGTTGGAATTGAGAAGCGTCATGATATATTCGCAAACGCAGGCGGGCGCATAGCCCATGCGGCTGTAATCGTCGAGATTGGCGCCCATATCGCGCTTGGAAAGTTTCTTTTTGTTGCCGTTCTCGTCCAGCCGCATGATCTGCGAAATGTGCATATATTTCGGCATACGGAACCCGAGGTAACGGAACAGCATGATGTGCTTGGCAAGGCTCGGAAGCCACTCCTCGCCGCGAATGACGTGCGTGGTACCCATGAGGTGATCGTCCACGGCATGGGCAAAATGGTAGGTGGGGATGCCGTCGCTTTTAAGCAGAACGAAATCCTCGTCGTTTTCGGGAATTTCCAGCTTTCCGCGCACCAGATCGGTAACGGGGGTTTTCTTTTCGGGGTCGCCGTCGGCAAGGAGCCGCAGGACGAACGGATCACCCGCCGCAAGTCTGGCTTGTACCTCTTCGATCGTGAATTGTCGTTGCTTTTGCTGTTCCTCTCGGCGGAAATCCTGTTCGTTTTCCCAGTCGCGCGCCTTGATCTCGGCTTTTTTGTCGGTCGCGTTGAGTGCTTCAAGCTCTTCCCGCGTGGTAAAGACGGGATAAGCCTTGCCTTCGCGAACCAACTGCTTTGCGAACACGTGATAGATCGCCGCGCGTTGGCTCTGGCGATAGGGACCGTAGGCGCCACGATCGACGATCGTTCCGCTTTCTCCGATGGCGGCGCCTTCGTCGAAGCGAACGCCGTAGCGTGCAAGCGTGCGGATCAATCCCTCCGCCGCGCCCTCGACTTCGCGCTTGGCGTCGGTGTCCTCAATGCGCAGATAAAAGACCCCGCCCGATTGATGCGCCAACCGCTCGGCGATGGTGGCGGGGAACAGCCCGCCGAAATGCACGAAACCCGTGGGGCTCGGCGCAAAGCGCGTCACTTTGGCGCCCTCGGGCAAATCGCGCGGCGGGTATTCGGCTTCCACATCCGCCGGAGTTTCCATGACCTGCGGGAACAGAAGCTCTGCCAACAATTCGTAATCCATAAAGAACCGTCCTTCATAAATCATAATACTATTTAATCATTATATCATACCGAAGCCCGTTTGTCTATAATTTCCACGAAAAAATCCGAGGAAAATCCTCGGATTTCAGCCTTTGACGGGTTATTCGTCGTCTTTCTTTTTCCGTTTCGGTTCGCGGTCACTCTCGGGATACTGAAATTTGAAGAGCCCCGTAAATTTCTTATCCTTCACGCCGAGGATATAGGCGACCGTGGAAACGATCAAAGCGGGGAGAATGATGAGGAAGAACATCCACCAAAGGGAATGGAGCGGAACGTCGTTCACACGGTTCGCAAGCAGCCCCGTGTACATCCCCTCGATCACCACGGCAATCATTCCGCAAACGCCGCCGATCTTGCTGAACGCGGAAACGTCGGCAAGCGAAGCAAGCATGATGAAGAGCGCAAGAATAAAATTCGGGATGTTCGCGATCAGTGAAATGAAAAATCCCGTGAAGGGGCGGAATGGCTTTCGTCCTTTTTCAACGGAGATCTTATCACGAAAACCGAGGTCCCACGTCATGGTATAGAGCAGGAACAGATAGAACAGAACGGCGAACGCGCTTGTGATGTTGCGGAGCGTGGGATTATTCGCTTTTACTGCGGCAAGCGCGAGCACAAAGCCGAAAATCGCCGTTGCGAACTGGTTGAGAAACATTTTCACCGCGTCGTAAGAATGTTCCTTCAAAAACGACTTCATGGATAAAAACCTCCGTGGGAATACTAATTCTATTATATCGAAAAAAAGCCAAAAAACAACCTTGAAACACAAAAGTTTACAAATTGGCAACCAAAACGCAAAAATATGTTGTAAAATAAAAGAGAAGAAAGCAACCGAAGGGAGGAAAATCAACATGGCGGAACTGATCTCTGCAAGCGAATTTTCGTCTCTCATTCAGGAATATGCGTCCTATAAACTTTCCATTCAGGGTTGCTCCAAAAAAACGGTGGGGGAATATCTGCTCGACCTGCGCACCTTTTTCCGCTTTCTCATCGCGCGGAAACGGGATATTGACCCGCAGAGCGACGAATTTACCCAAATCGACGTGCGCGGGATCGGACTTCCCGAGATCAAAGAGATCAACGCGGAAGACGTTTACGATTTTCTCTTTTACACCAATCAGGAGCGGGGAAACCAATGGGCGGCGCGTTCGCGCAAGCTCTCGGCGATCCGATCGCTCTATAAATATCTGGTCGTCCGCCGCCATTATCTCGACCACAACCCCGCCGCCGACATCGACACTCCAAAACCGAAAAAGACCCTGCCCAAAGTTCTTTCGCTCGACGAAGCTCTGCGGCTTCTCCAAGCCGTGGAAAACGATCGCGAATCCCCTTACCGCGTGCGGGATTTTGCGATCCTGACGCTCTTTCTCAATTGCGGGATGCGGGTTTCCGAGTTGGTCGGCATCAATCTCGCGGACGTGGATTCCGAGTTCCGCTCCATTCGGGTCACGGGAAAGGGAAACAAGGAACGCATCGTTTATCTCAACGAAGCTTGCGCGCAGGCTTTGGCGGCATACACGGAAGAGCGGAAAAGCCCGAAATATGCCTCGGTTCGCGATCGCGCGCTGTTTTTGAGCCGACTGGAACAGCGCATGAGTGTGAAAACCGTGCAGGCGATGGTCTATAAGTATCTGGAACGCGCGGGGCTGGAAGCCAAGCACTATTCGGTGCACAAACTGCGCCACACCGCCGCCACGCTCATGTACCAATCGGGGCGCGTGGACGTTCGCGTACTCAAAGAAATCCTCGGTCACGAACAGCTCAACACCACTCAAATTTATACCCATGTCAACAACCGCAACATGGAAGAAGCGATGACGCAAAATCCGCTCGCCTCGCACAAACCGATTTCGGGAAAACTGCCTCGGGAAGCGGTGCAAGACGACGAAAATGAAGATTGAAAAACAGAACACAAAAAAGGTCCTGCTCATCTGCAACAGGACCTTTTTTAATCTCGGAGCATGATCCGAGACTCGGTGGTGGAGACAATTGGAGTTGAACCAATGACCTCATGCATGTCAAGCATGCGCTCTAACCAACTGAGCTATGCCTCCGAAACGGCAACGGGTATATTATAACACATCGGTTTCCAAATTGCAAGAGTTTTTTTCATTATTTTTGAAATTTTTTTCGAAGGGCTTTCCCGGGCGGGCGAAAGCGGATAACGGGGCATATTCCGAAAGGTTTTATCATATATCATAGTGCAATCTTTTCATAAAAAAGGAGAAACTGTGATGAACCCCAAACAAGCCCCATTTTGTCTTTTGTGTATGCTTCTTGCCCTGACTCTTTTGCTTTGTCCCTTTTCGGTCGCGGCGGACGACTTGGAAACGACCGCAACCGATACCCCCGCGAACGCCGACGCTGCCGACGGATCTCTGAACCTGAATTGCAAAAGCGCGATCCTGATGGAAGCGACCACGGGAACCATTCTCTATGCGCAAAACGCGGAGGAGTCGCTCCCGCCCGCCTCGGTAACGAAAGTGATGACGCTTCTTTTAATCATGGAAGCGATCGACAGTGGAGTCATTCGCCTTGACGATACGGTGACCGTTTCGGCAACCGCCGCCTCCATGGGCGGTTCGCAGGTCTATTTGAAGGAAGGGGAGCAGATGAAGCTCGAAGATCTACTCAAAAGCGTTGTGATCGCCTCTGCGAACGACGCGGCGGTCGCGCTCGCGGAATACCTTTGCGGAAGCGTGCCTTCCTTTGTGTCGCGCATGAACGAACGGGCGGAAGAACTCGGCATGACGGGAACGCATTTTGAAAACGTTACGGGTTTGGACGACACCGCCCAAAACCACCTGACCAGCGCGCGGGACATCGCACTCATGTCGCGGGCGTTGATCGCACACCCAACCATCCTTCAATACAGTTCGATTTGGATGGATACGATCCGTGACGGCGCTTTCGGACTGACCAACACCAACCGTTTGGTGCGCTTTTATCCGGGCTGCACGGGTTTGAAAACGGGTTCGACATCCAAAGCGGGCTTTTGCGTGAGCGTGACCGCCGAGCGTGAACATCTTTCGCTCATCTGCGTCATCATGGGCGCGGAATCGCGCGACATCCGGAATGCCGCTGCCGCGTCGCTTCTCGATTGGGGTTTCGCAAATTTCGGGCTTTATACCGCGCCTGCGGGAACGTGCGAACCGATGAAGGTCACGGGCGGTGTCGAAAACGTTTGTCCGCTTTCCTTCGGTGCGTTTTCCTGCGTTCTTCCCAAAGAGAAGTTGAACGCCGTTGAAAGGGAAGAAACCTATCCCGAGTCGGTTGCCGCGCCCCTCGCGGAAAAATGTGAGATCGGCGCCGTCGTTTATCGCGTCGGGCAAGAGGAGATCGGTCGCGTTCCGATCCTGACCGAAAGGGCGATTGAGCGGATAGATTTCTTTGAAATTGTCAAAAGAACGGCGATATCTTTCCTGTTGATTTAACAATCATTACAAAAATCGTCTTTTTTTGTAAAAACTTTGAAAACACGGTTGCATTTTATCGGTAATGGGTATATAATAAAAGTATAAATTCAAAGAAAAGGACGGTTCTTTCTTAAAAATGTCAATCAAGCTCAACACCCATTATCTTGAACCTTTCATTCGGTCGCACGAATACGAGCGGATCTCCCCCGAAATCCGCATGGCAGATGAAATGCTCCGCAAAAAGACCGGTCCGGGAAGCGATTTTCTCGGATGGGTCGATCTGCCCGAAAATTATGATAAGGAAGAATTCGCCCGTATCTTAAAAAGCGCCGAGAAGATCCGCAAAACTTGCGACGTTTTCGTCGTAATCGGCATCGGAGGCTCTTATCTCGGAGCGCGCGCGGTGATCGAATATCTGAAATCGCCGAACTATAATCTGCTTGTCAAAAACGCTCCGCAAATCTATTTTACGGGCAATTGCATCAGTGCCGACGCGCTCAACGACGTCATTGCGCTTTGCGAGGGGAAAGACGTTTGCGTGAACGTCATCTCCAAATCGGGAACCACCACGGAACCCGCCGTTGCTTTCCGTGTATTCCGTGAACTTTTGGAGAAAAAATACGGCAAAGACGGCGCAAAGGACCGTATTTTCGTAACGACCGACCGCGCGCGCGGCACACTCAAACAGTTTTCCACCGAAGCGGGATACGAGACCTTTGTGGTCCCCGACAACGTGGGCGGGCGGTTCTCGGTGCTCTCCGCCGTGGGACTGCTCCCCATTGCAGTTGCCGGGATCGACATTCGCAAGCTTATGGAGGGTGCCGCTTCGGCAAGCCGTGCCTATACATCCCGAAATCTCGAAGAAAACGATTGCTATCGCTATGCCGCGATCCGCAATCTGCTTTATCGAAAGGGCAAAACGGTTGAAATTCTCGCAAACTACGAACCCTTCGGCGCCATGTTCAACGAGTGGTGGAAACAGCTTTACGGAGAGAGCGAAGGGAAGGACGGGAAAGGACTTTATCCCGCTTCCGTGATTTTCTCCACCGATCTCCATTCGCTCGGGCAGTTCATTCAGGACGGAAACCGCATTGTGTTCGAAACCGTGATCGACATTGCCGACACCAAGCAACGCTTTGCCATTCCGAACGATCCCGCCAACATCGACGGGCTGAACTTCCTTTCGGGAAAACAGCTCGACGACGTGAAAAAGACCGCGATGCTCGGCACGATCCTCGCCCACACGGACGGAGGCGTTCCGAACATGGTTTTGGAAGTGAGCGAGCGGAGTGAGTATGTCCTCGGTGAATTGATCTACTTCTTCGAACTTGCCTGCGCGATTTCGGGCTATATCCTTTCCGTAAATCCCTTTGATCAACCCGGCGTCGAATCCTATAAAAAGAATATGTTTGCGCTCCTCGGGAAGCCCGGGTACGAGTCTATGCGCGAGGAATTGACCAAACGTTTGAATTTTTCGTGAAAAAAGCGTGAAATCCCCGAAAAAGGGTTGACTTTTCAAGCAGATTTTGGTATAATAAAAACACAGAAAAGGGTATTTGCCCCGATCTGATATGTTGGGAGGTATCGCAAATGTTAAAATTGATCGTTGGCGTGAAAGGAACGGGAAAAACCAAAACACTCATCAACCTTGTCAACGGTGCGCTTGAAGTCACCAAAGGCGACGTGGTCTGCATCGAAAAGGGAACCAAATTGAGATACGATATCAAACCGTCGGCGCGCCTGATCGACGCGGATGAATATATGATCGCGGACGGACAGTCGCTGTTCGGATTTGTGGCGGGCATTATTGCCAGCAACCATGATGTGACCGATTTGTTCATCGACGGCACGCTCAAAATCTGCAACGGAAGCGTTGACGTTTTCGAGAAGCTCGCAAAAGAGCTCGCAACACTTGCAAACAAAGCGGGAATCAATCTCACTCTGTCGGTCTCCATGCCCGAGGAAGAGATCCCCGCTTCCGTAAAAGCGCTTCTGTGACAGACGGCGTTTGACCGGATCAAAGACCGCAGTTCTGCAAAGCCGGATCGGCAGAGCTGCGGTTCTTTTTGCGAAAAGTACCGCGAAATTCCATAAAAATACCAAAAAAAGGAGGAAAGACGAATGGTTCTGATCATTGCCGAAAAGCCGAGTCTTGCGCGCAACATTGCGGCGGGAATCGGTCAAATGCAGCGTCGGGACGGTTATCTGGAAGGTCAGGGCTATCTCGTCACTTGGGCGTTCGGACATCTTTTCTCCCTTTGCGATATCGAAACCTACAATCCGCAACCGAACGGCTCGACCCGATGGAGCATGGACAACCTTCCGTGCTTTCCGAACGAATTTCGGTTTGAGTTGCGGCGCGGAAACGATAAAAAGCCGGATAGGGGCATTGAAAAACAATTCAACGTCATTCGCTCCCTGTGCAACCGTCCCGACGTGGATGCCATCGTCAACGCGGGGGACGCAGACCGCGAAGGGGAGATCATCGTTCGGCTCTGTATTCAGAACGCGCTTACCGTTCCGAAACCACTCAAAAGGCTTTGGCTTCCCGACCAGACCCCGCAAACCGTTGCTTCGGCGCTCGCGGAGCTGAAAGACGAAGCCGATTACGATCTGCTCGCCGCCGAAGGCTTCGCCCGCACCTATATCGACTGGCTTTACGGCGTCAATCTGACGCGCTACGCGACCTTGAAAACGGGAACGCTTCTGCGCGTCGGGCGCGTCATCATTCCAATCGTCAAAGCGATCTACGACCGCGATCTTTCCATTCGCAATTTCGTTCCAGGGAAGTATTATGCGCTTGTGAGCCGCGAAAAAACCAACGGCGAAGTGGTGGAACTGGCTTCCAAAAACAAATTCGAGGAAAACCAAAAAGCCGACGCGGAAGCGCTTTGCGCGAAATACAACGCCGAAAAAGCGACCGTTACGTCGGTGAAACACAAAAAAGAGACGCTGTTTGCGGGGAAACTCTATTCGCTTTCCAAATTACAGAACGCACTCGGAAAAAAATACAAGATGTCCATGCAGGAAAGCCTTTCCGTGGTGCAGGGACTTTATGAAAAAGGATATTTAACCTATCCGCGTACCAACTCCGAATATCTTGCCACTGCCGAAAAGGACAAAATGCGGCAAATTCTCGCGGGATGCAAAAAGATCGGCTACCCCGTGACCTTCAAGGACAGTAAATATATCTTCGACGACAGCAAGATCGAATCGCACTCCGCGCTCACGCCGACCTACAATATCCCGCAGAAAAACCAACTCACCGAAAAGGAAATGCAGGTTTATTCCACGGTTTTTCGCCGTTTTGTGGCGGTGTTCTGCGCCGAGGAATGCGTGGTTTCCAGAACCGAGATCACCATTGACGTCGGCGAGCTCGAAACTTTCACACTCAAAGGGATGACCATGCTGGAAATGGGCTGGACGAAATACGACGACTACAACCAAAAAGACAAAATTCTGCCCGCTCTGCAAAAGGGAGACGCTGTTAACATCCGCTTTGAACCCGTTGAAAAAGAGACTACGCCACCACGCCACTATACCATTGAAACCTTGAACAATTATCTGAAAAACCCCTTCAAGGAAGAAAAAAGCGCCGCGAAGGAGAACGAAGGAGAAATGGGCGAGGACGACGCCGCCGACTATCGGGCGATTTTCGAGGGATTGGAACTCGGAACCGAAGCGACGCGAACGGGAATTATCGACAACGCGCGCAAAAGCGGGTATATCGACCTGAAAAAAGATGTTTACAGCATTTTGCCTGGCGGAGAGTTTCTCATTCGGTCGCTCGTGCAAATGCAGATCAACATGGATAAATACAAAACGTCCGAACTCGGTCAAGCGCTCAAAAAGGTTTATCGGGGTGCCATGAGCGTTCGGGAGAGCGTCCGATTGGCAGAAGAGGAGATCGCCGCCGTTTTCTCCAAGAATACGGACGACGTGGCAACGGGAGAGGATCGCGACACCGGATTTTTCGGTGATGTGATCGGTGTTTGTCCCGTTTGCGGCAAGGAGGTCAAGCGTTTCCGCAGTTTCTACGGATGTACGGGCTATCGGGAAACGGGATGCCGCTTCTCGCTCAACACGTCGATTTGCGGCAGAACCATTCCCGTTACACAAGTCAAAAAGTTGCTTGCGGAAGGGAAAACCGACTTGATGGACGGTTTTATTTCTTCCAAAACCGGAAAGACGTTCAGCGCCGCGTTCAAGCTTGCGGACGGAAAGGCTGTTTTTGATTTTCCGCCCAAAAACGTTCCGCACGAGGAACCGCCCACGGCGCAAGGCGGAGATGTTCCGCCCCCGGTGGAACCGCCCGATAACTACCGATAAAAACCGCTCCCGAACGAATTGCGTTCGGAAGCGGTTTTATCGTATTACTTTCTATTGGAGAGAACGTCTTTTTCGTATTTTTTGATCTCTTCAAACCATTCGGTGGAAGCGATCACTTCGTTGCGGCGGCAGAATTCTTCCCAAACGTCGCCGAGTGGCATCGTTTTCCATTCTTCCTGGCGCATCATCAGCTCGGTATATTGCGCGCTGTCCTGCAACGCCTTCCAATCCTTGTTCGGAAGCAATAGAGCATTCAGCAAAGCCTTTTGCACCGAGCGCATCCCGATCACCCATGCGGCAATGCGGTTGATCGAAGCGTCAAAATAGTCGGTTGCGAGGATCACGCGGTCAAGCGCGTCGCAACGGACGATCTCTTTCATCATTTCCTGTGTTTCGTCATCGTAGCGCACCACATGGTCGGAATCCCAACGAACGCCGCGCGTCACGTGCAGGGCGATCTTCGGAGCGAAGCAGAGAAGCGCGGGAATCTTATCCGAAACCACTTCGGTCGGGTGATAGTGCCCGTTGTCCATTAAGGGAACGATGCCGCGCGTCATCGCGTAGCAGAGCGCGAACTCACCGGAACCCGCCGTGTAGGATTCCAGCCCGATTCCGAACACTTTGGATTCGAGCGTGACCAGCACTTTGGTCTTATCGTAGCCGCAACCGAGTATTTGATCGAGTGAATCCATGTAGCGTTCGCGCGGACCGAGGCGGTCGGCGGGAACGTCCTTGAAGCCGTCGGGGATCCAGATGTTCATCAGGCAAGGGGTACCCGTCTGTTCGGCAAAGTATTCGGAAATGCGGATGCAGGCAATCCCGTGGCGGATCCAGAACGCGCGGATCTCCTCGTTTGGATTGGTCAGCGTTCCGTTTTCGGAAAGGGGATGCGAGAAAAAGGTGGGGTTGAAATCAAGTCCGAGCCCGCGCTTTTTTGCGTAGTCCACCCATCGGCGGAAATGTTCGGGTTTGATTCGGTCGCGGTCGACCGACTGTCCGTTCTCGTAAATGCCGTAGCAGGCGTGAACGTTCACCCGATGTTTTCCGGGGATCAGGGAAAACGCTTTGTCAAGGTCGGCAAGCAGTTCGTCGGGGTTGCGGGCAACGCCGGGGTAATTTCCCGTGGTTTGAATGCCGCCCGTGAGGGAACCGCTGTTTTCAAATCCGTGAACGTCGTCGCCCTGCCAGCAGTGCATGGAGATCGAAACTTCGGAAAGTTTGCGGATCGCCGCCTCGGTATCAATGCCGAATGCCGCATAGCGCTCTTTCGCGATTTCATACCGTTGTTGAGCCATGATACAGAACCTCCTCTGTTTTTGACGCCCGAAAGCGCGTCTTTGTTCCCATTATAGAATAAAGCGATAAAAATTGCAAGTTTTTTCTCGAAAACATGAAATTTACCACCTCTATTTCCGAAACTACCCCCTGTTTTTTCGAGTTTTGAAAATCACGCATTTTTTCGCGAAAAAAATCAAAAAAAGGATTGAGATTTTATGGGCAATATGGTATAATATATTTATATTTATCCTCGCCGTTGCGGCGGGATACGTCGGCATTAAAAGAAAAAGGAAAAGGGAAAAGCCATGTATAAACAAGGGTTTGACAATGATCTTTATATCAAAACGCAATCGGAGCATATTCGCGAGCGCATTGCGCAATTCGGCGGAAAACTCTATTTGGAATTCGGCGGAAAACTTTTCGACGACTACCATGCCGCACGTGTCCTTCCCGGGTTCGCACCCGACAGCAAGATCCGAATGCTCATTCAGTTGAAGGATCAAGCCGAGATCGTGATCGCCATCAACGCGAACGACATTGAAAAGAACAAGGTTCGAGGCGACCTCGGGATCACCTACGACCTTGACGTTCTGCGCCTGATCGACGCTTTCCGCAGTTTCGGACTCTACGTGGGGAGCGTTGTGCTCACGCGCTGGCAGGATCAGCCTGCCGCCGTCAAGTTCCGCAAACGGCTGGAATCCCTCGGTGTGAAAGTTTATCAGCATTATTCCATTCCCGGGTATCCTTCGGATATTTCCCGCATCGTGAGCGATGATGGATACGGAAAGAACGATTACATCGAGACCTCGCGTTCGCTTGTCGTTATCACGGCACCTGGACCCGGAAGCGGGAAAATGGCAACCTGCTTGAGTCAGCTCTACCATGACCACAAAAAGGGGATTCGTTCGGGTTATGCGAAATTCGAGACGTTTCCGATTTGGAATTTGCCGCTCAAACACCCTGTGAACATTGCCTACGAAGCGGCAACGGCGGATTTGAACGACGTGAACATGATCGACCCTTTCCATCTCGAAGCGTACGGCAAGACGACCGTGAATTACAACCGCGACATCGAGATTTTCCCCGTACTCAACGCCATGCTTGAAAAAATCAGCGGGTCTTCGCCATACCGCTCGCCGACCGATATGGGCGTGAATATGGCGGGATACTGTATCTTTGACGATGAAGCTGTCCGCGAAGCGGCAAACATGGAGATTGTCCGCCGCTATTACACCGCCGTTTGCAACCGCCGCAAGGAAGGCGGGATCGGCGACGGGCACGACGTGGAAAAGCTCGAATTGATCATGCAAACCGCAGGACTTGACGTGACATACCGGAAAGTTGCCATTGCCGCCAACGAAAAGGAGCAGGCAACCGGCAAGCCTGCCGCCGCAATCGAATTGCCGAACGGGGAAATGGTGACGGGTCGCACATCGCGATTGCTCGGAGCCGCTTCCGCCGCGCTTCTGAACGCATTGAAGGTGCTTGCCGACATTGACGACCGCATCGACTTGATCTCTCCCGAAATTCTCGAACCGATCACCGGTCTGAAAGTCGGAACGCTCGGAAGCAATAATCCGCGGCTGCATCCCAACGAAGTGCTGATCGCGCTTTCGATTTGTGCCGTTACCGACCCGATCGCGGCGCGGGCAAGAGAACAGCTCCAAAAGCTTCGTCGGTGCGAAATGCACTCCTCGGTCATTCTTTCCGACAACGACGTTCACACCCTCAAAAAGCTCGGGATCAATCTGACCTGTGAGCCTGCCTACGAAAGCAAACGCCTGTTCCACGGCTGTTGACGGAAAGATATAACGAAACAAAAAGAAAGGAGATTGTCTCCCATGGGAACCGTGCTGGATTACGTTGGATGGCGGGGAGACCTGACTTTTGAACAGGTGCCGCCGAATGAAGTGGACAATCTCATTTTTTCTCTTTTGTCCTATATCGAGTTCAAAGAACTTGTGCCGAGCGGACATTCGGACGCGCCTGTGTCGCTGCAAGCCGTTGCGAACGCCTATTTCGCGCGCTATCCCGATCTGCGGAAAGCAAACATCGGTCTGATCATTCCGAAAGAGATCGTCAAGCTTTTCAAAGCGGTCAAAGAAACGCGCCGTTTCCGCAACGTGGGAATGCGGGCGTACGTCAACGAGATCGACGTGGAACGGGAAATGCAGTTTTCGGCGATTACGTTTCTGCTTGGAAAAGCAGGGACCGTTGTTGCCTATCGGGGAACTGACGATACCCTTGTGGGCTGGAAAGAAAATTTCAACATGAGCTTTCTTCCCGAGGTCCCTTCCCAGGTGCGCGCCGCGCAATATCTGAACGAGGTCGCCGCACAAAGCAAAGGACGGCTTTACGTTACGGGACACAGCAAAGGCGGCAATCTTGCCGTTTTCGCGGGCGTCCGTTGCGATCAAACCGTGAAAGAACGGGTCGTCGGCATTTGGAACAACGACGGCCCCGGTTTCGGGAGCGGAATGCTCACGAGCGCGGACTATCTGGACATGAAACCCCGTATTCACACGTTTCTCCCGAAATCTTCTTTGGTCGGCATCCTGCTGGAACACGACGAGGATTACACGGTCGTCAGCAGCAAGCAAGTCGGACTTTGGCAACATGACGGGATGTCTTGGAACGTGATGGGAGGGAAGTTCGTTTACTTGCGTTCCATTGGGGAAGACAGCAAACACAGCGACCGAACGCTCAATGCGTGGATTCGGGAAATGACTCCGGAACAGCGCGAGCAATTTTCGGAAGCGCTCTACAAAATTCTTTCCTCGGATCACGCAACCACCTTAACGGAACTTGCCTCGCCGAAAAACCGCTGGCTTATTCGCGGAATGCAGCTTGACCCCTGGGTGGGGAAAGTGATGTCCAAAACGCTGACGGCACTCATCAACGAAAATGCGAAAGACTTTTTGCATGAAATGTTCGGAAAAAGCAAGTAAATAACGTTTTTTGCGGTACTTTTCGCAAAAATCGAAGAAGCGCAGGGAGCGAACGTCCCTGCGCTTCTTCGATTTTTTCATTGCTTTTTTGGGGTGTTGTCCTCGTCGTCAAAAAGTTTCAGTTGATCGGATGCGCCCTTCGCGCTTCGGAACGGAAGTCCCAAGTGCTCATAGGCAAGCCGCGTAACACACCGCCCTCGCGGTGTACGGCTCAAAAAGCCGATCTGCATCAGGTAGGGTTCGTAAACATCTTCCAGCGTTACCGCCTCTTCGCCCACCGTTGCGGCAAGCGTTTCCAGACCCACGGGACCGCCGTCATAAAACTTGATGATGGTTTCGAGCATTCGACGGTCGATGGTATCAAGCCCCAGCTCGTCGATTTCCAAACGGTTCAGTGCAAAATTGGCGATTTCGGTGTCGATCGTACCGTCGCCGCGCACCTGCGCAAAGTCGCGAACGCGTTTGAGCAGGCGGTTTGCGATACGCGGCGTTCCCCTGGAACGGCGGGCAAGTTCCGTCGCCCCTGCATCTGAAATCCCCACGCCGAGGATCCCCGCGCTCCGACGGACGATTTCGGCAAGTTCTTCGGGGGAGTAGAGCTCCAATTTCAGAATGACGCCGAAGCGGGCGCGCAAAGGGGAAGTCATTTGCCCCGCGCGGGTCGTGGCGCCGATGAGGGTAAACTTGGGAAGGTCGATGCGAATGCTTCGCGCCGCGGGTCCCTGACCGATGATGATATCGAGTGCATAGTCTTCCATGGCGGGGTACAGGATTTCTTCCACGGAGCGGGAAAGCCGGTGAATTTCGTCAATGAAAAGGACGTCTCCTTCGTTGAGGTTCGTTAAAATCGCCGCGAGGTCGCCCTGCTTTTCAATGGCGGGACCGGACGTTACGCGGATGTTGACGCCCATTTCGGTTGCGATAATGTTGGAAAGCGTCGTTTTCCCGAGCCCGGGAGGACCGTAAAGGAGAACGTGATCCAACGGGTCGCCGCGATGTTTCGCCGCTTCGATATAGACTTTCAGATTTTCTTTTACCTTCGTTTGCCCGATATAGTCTTCCAACCGTTTCGGGCGCAGGGAAACTTCGGTTTCCGCGTCCTCGGAGGCATATTCGGTGCTAACAATCCGATTTTCAAAATCGAATTCGGTGCTTTCAATGTCCATGTTCGGTCATCCTTTCCATGAAAATTCAGGGGCGCATCAGCTTTTTGAGCGCCAGACGAATGATCTCCTGTAACTCCGTATGCGAAACGTCAATGTCTTTCAATGCGGTCATCGCTTCGGCGCGGGAATAGCCCAGCACGATCATGGCGTCGATCGCCTCGTTCATCGGATTTCTTGCGCCGTTTACAGCCGATGTATCCGACGGGAACGGGGAACCGAAGCCGCCGTCGGTCTCTTTCATCAGCTTGTCTTTCAATTCCAGAATGACGCGCGCGGCAGTCTTGGGACCGATCCCGTTCGCCCGCGCAATGGTCTTTTTATCGTCGGTGCAAACGGCGATCGCAAATTTTTCGGGCGTCAGAGAAGTGAGAATGGAGAGCGCCGCGCGAGGTCCAACGCCGGAAACGGTCAGGAGAAGCTTGAAAGTGGCAAGCTCGGTCTGTTTCATGAAGCCGAAAAGCTCGATGTCATCCTCGCGAATTGCAAGATGCGTGTAGAGCTTGACCGTTGGCGGCTCGTTTACGGAACGGTTCGGCGGCATCGCGTCGTAGGTCGTTCCGCTGATGGAGAGTTTATAGCCAACGCCGCCGCAGTCGATCACGGCAAATCCGGGTTCCAGATGCGTCAGTTTTCCGCAAAGATAATAAAACATGAGAGAGGGTCACTCCTTTTTGTTTTTCTTTTGTCCGCGAAGGAATGCAAGCGCAGCCACTGCAAAGGAACCGACCGCCGCAATCCCGCCGATGATGTACGGCAGAGTGTTTTTCTCTTCCGCTTGATCCGAAAGGGGCGATGGCGGATCGTCCGCCGCTTGCGGGGGAGTATCGATTGGGGCAGATTCTTCGGAAGCAACCGTTTTGCCGCGGTTCGGGGCCGAAACGACGCATCGCAGGAAGGGAACTTTCCGCAAGAGAGGCGAGAGGAGAAGCAAAATCGCAAACAGCAGGATGGAAACGCCGGAAACAATGCACCCGATGACGAACGTATTGGGGCGATAGACCATTTTCACGGTGTGTGTGCCGGCTTCTCCCGAAACACGGAAGGCAACGAGAGAACCGAGCGCTTTGACCGTTTCCGCGGGCTTTCCGTCCACCGTCACTTTCCAACCTTTATCGAAAGCGATCGTTGAGAGGATGAGCTCGTCCGCGCGCGACGTGGTGATCGTTCCGGAAAAGGATTCTTCGGAATACCGCTCAATTTGGAGCTGATCCGACGCGAGGCGCGCCATCGCGTTCTCGAAAACATCCCAATCGAGATAGTAAAACCAATCCGTGTTATCCATATAGTACAAATTGGAGGCTTTGAGCGTCATCGTCAGGGAAAGAGTGTCGCCCGCGGTTTGATTTCCGAGTGAGGTGATCCGCAAGGTGTCGTTGCCCGCGAAGGTTCCGTAGGATGTGCGTTCGCCGCCGCTGCGGTTGTATAATTTCAGCGAAACTTCCCGAGGAAACCGCGTTGGCTGATAGAAATAAAGTTCGCCGGAAACGGGCATTTCGATCGTTGCGGTCAGGGTTGCGTCAATGGATTTATCGGAAATATCGTAACAAGTGTGTTTTTCGGCATACCACGGGCTTCCGAGATTGGAAGTGGTCTTTTCCGTTATGGCAATGGGAACAAAAATCTTCACCGTTTCCTCTTCGCCGAGCATTGCCGTTACGATCGCGTTCAAACGCTCGAAAGGACTGTTATATTCGTCGGTATAATTACCTCTGCGGATCGTTTCGTCAATGTCGAGGCGATTGTTGATCGCCCGCTTGACCGCTTCAATGGCGGTTCCGATACGGCTCGGTTCTTCATCCTTGTCGCTCTTTGTTTCCTCGTCTGTATCAAGATAGCCGAGCGGGAAGTCGAGGAGCGCGTCGTCAACTCCGTAGGCGATCGAGAGCGCGTAGGGATTGCGATAGGCGACGTATCCGTGCGCGGCGTCGGTCAGATAGACGTCATAATACCCTTGGTAAACTTCGTTGTCGGAGAGAATGTATTTCAATCCGAGCAACGAATCGTTCACGGGTGTTCCGCCGTCGTATTTCGACCAATGCGAGCGGGAAGAGTAACCCATTTTTTCCAAGAAAACGATGGTTTCCTGGTTCAGCGTGGAGGTAGAGCCGGAAAGCCCGCGCATCTCCAAGCCCATGTTGTCGTTCACTTTCCGGAAGTAGGTTTTCTCCATTCGGTAAAACGATTTGTCGGAGGCTTGCACCGCTTCCGCCAACGGGCGGGTGTTTTTCAAAAAATTGTTGTAGTAGCTGTATCGGGAATAGGTCACGTCGTCGTCAAATGCGTTCATGTTGAACAGACCGTTCACGAACACCTCAATACAAACGGCGACCAACAGGGCAACGCCCACGATCTGTTTGCTTCGGAGCTTCGACCTTGTGATCCCGAGAATGGAAAGATGCACCAGAACGCACGCGAGCGTGAACCAAATACAGGTGAAATCATTGGGATCAAAATAGGCGTCGTCGCCGAATTTCTGTAAAAGTACCGTGAAAAGCGCGATCAGGCCACCCATGCCGAGCGTGAGTTTGAGCGGAAGCGTTTCCGCATCTTCCAAAGCGCGGCAGGCAAGAACGCAAAGGTAGAAGCACAGCATGAAGCTATATCGGTAGTTCAGCCAGTTCGGAGCTTGAAAGCCGTGCCACAATAGGTCGGGAACCGAGAAGGAAAAGCTTGCCAAAAAGATGAGAACCAACACCGCCGAGCAGATCTTGCGGCGCATGGTGTATTTTTTGGAAACGAAATAAGCGGGAAGGAGCAGAAGCGTGAGAACTCCGCAGTAAACGAACGGGTAGCCCTCGGGGCGCACCGTGTCATAGGATCCCGGCAGGAATTTATAGAAAAGTTCGAGAAAATCAAAATTGAGGTACCATTCCCATTTTGTCACGGAAAACGTCGATTTTCCAAAGTTGAGAGAATAGTACGCTCCGAGCAGGATCACCGCGGCCATGCCGACGGCAAGAAGGGAAAAGAACGCCATTCGCAAAAGCGACTTCAAAAAATGCAGGCGCTCTCCGAGCGGGTTATTCCCGCCGTTTTTGCCGCCGTGCGCCAAATAGAAGAGGATAAAATAGAACGCGCACCAAATGCAGACCATGTAACCGATATAAAAGTTACTGAAAAGGGTTACGGCAAGCAGAAAAGTGTAGAGCTTGAATTTTCCGTGGCGGATCAGTTCTTCAATCCCGAGCGTGATGAGCGGGAGCCACATCATGGCGTCGATCCACATGGTGTTGTGCTGTTGAACGATCGCGTAGCTCGAAACCGCGTAACAAACCGAGAAAATGACGATCGAAAGGGGATTTTTCCGTATCGCCGTTTTCTTCATGTAGTATCCGAACGTCCCGCCGCAGATCGCGGTTTTGAGCAGGAAGAGCGCAAGAAGCGCTTCGAGCATTTTGGTTTTCGGGAAGAGACAGACCAAATAGGAGAAAGGACTTGCGAGGTAATAGGCGTAGATACCGAGAAACTCACCGCCGAGCGCGCGTTCGAAAGAATAGAGCAAACTACCGTCCCCGCGCACGAAATTGCGGAGAGCCTCGAAGAACCAGACGTACTGCCCGTTGAGGTCGAGCACCAGCACGCAGCCGTCCCCGAAAGGGTGGATGCCGCGGGCAAGATAGATCATGTAAACCAAAAAAACGGGGATCGCCATGCAAAGCAGGAGATGCCAATTCTCCCGCACGAAGATACGAAAGCCCCGCTTTCGCTCGGAAAGCGTCGGTTGATGGAAGTCAGTCATTTCGATTTTCCTCGGAGCCGTTTTTCACCAAACGGCGAACGGCTTTTTCCAGTTTCAAACGGTCAACGGTCATATCGCGTCCGCAGGTTTCGCAAACAATGCGGACTTCCGCACCCACACGCAGGACGCGAAATGTATCTCCGCCGCAGGGATGCTTTTTTTTGAGTTGCAAACGATCCTCGGGATGGATCGGAACGATCACCATGGCAAATCTCCTTCCGCGGCGTGTATCGCGCGAGAAAACGCGAATTATAATATCGTACTTTTATATTATATCACAAAAAAAGCGGTCTGTAAACCGTTTCATTTGATTTTTCGGCAGAATTTTGTAAAAAAGCGAAGAATTGTTTGACTTGACAGCCGATTTGTGGTATAATGTAAATTGGTATATTATGAAATTCGAAAATGGAGGCGTCGCAATGAGAATTCTTGGAATCGACCCGGGACTTGCCATTGTCGGCTGGGGCGTGATCGACTATGACAAGGCAAAGATCCGTCCAATCGCCTACGGCGCGATCCGCACTCCGCAGGGCATTCCAACGGAAGAACGTCTTTCCATGATCTACGACGGCATGAATCAACTGATCGAAAAATACCGTCCCGACGAAATGTCGATCGAGGAACTGTTTTTTACCAACAACATCACCACAGGCATCCGCGTTGCAGAAGCGAGAGGCGTGTCGCTCCTCGCCGCAAAGCGGGCAAATCTGCCCATGCAGGAGTATACACCCATGCAGGTCAAGCAAGCCGTGGTCGGCTACGGAAAAGCGGAGAAGAAACAGGTGATCGCCATGGTGACCTCTCTCCTGGGGCTGAAAGAGCCGCCCAAACCCGACGACACCGCCGACGCGCTTGCGATTGCCATTTGCCATGCCCACAGCGGCGCTTCGCGCCTCGCGCCCTATTTCAACAAACGACTTTGACAACGGAGAAACGGAATGTTTACCACAGACCTTTGGAAGGACTATGAACTCCTCGACGCTTCGGACGGAGAACGGCTGGAACGGTGGGGACGCTTTATTCTCGTTCGTCCCGACCCGCAGATCATCTGGAAGGGCGTTGCGAGGCATCCCGCATGGAAGCACGCGGACGCGATCTACCGCCGATCCCGTTCGGGAGGCGGAGGATGGATCAAAAACGAACTGCCCGAAAGCTGGAATATCGGCTATGGAGCTCTTCGGTTCGTTCTGCGTCCGATGGGCTTCAAGCATACGGGGCTTTTCCCCGAACAGGCGGCGAACTGGGACTGGTTTTCCGAATTGATCCGCAAAGCCGGGCGCCCCGTTCGGGTGCTCAACCTCTTTGCCTACACCGGCGGCGCGACCGTCGCGGCGGCAATGGCGGGCGCTTCCGTTGTCCACGTGGACGCGGCAAAGGGGATGGTCGCGCAGGCGAAGGAAAACGCGGCACTTTCGGGACTTGCCGAAGCACCGATCCGCTACATCGTGGACGATTGCAAAAAATTCGTGGAACGCGAGATCCGGCGAGGCAACCGCTACGATGGAATCATCATGGATCCCCCGTCCTACGGCAGAGGTCCCGGCGGCGAGGTCTGGAAGCTCGAAGAGAGCATTGACGAACTGATCTCCCTTGCCGCACAGGTTCTTTCCGAAGAACCGCTGTTCTTCCTCGTCAATTCCTACACTACGGGTCTTTCGCCGCTCACAATGCGCTATTTGCTCGAATTGAAAGTGAAAAAACGCTACGGCGGCAGGATCGAGGCGGACGAACTCGCTTTGCGGGTGACGCAGAGCGGAGCATATCTCCCATGCGGCGCTGCCACGCGCTGGTGGCAAGCAACGGATTGAAACCGTTTTCCGATAAAGAAAGGAACTCTCCACATTGACCGAAGCATTCATTCACGCGGAAAATCTCACGTTCTCCTATAAAGGCTCAAACGGAGCGGACGATATTCCCGCACTCACCAATATTTCTCTCGACATTCAAAAGGGCGAATATGTTGCGGTTCTCGGGCACAACGGTTCCGGCAAATCGACTTTTGCCAAGCTGTTGAACCTCATTCTCGAACCGACGTCCGGCACGCTGATCGTGGGCGGTACCGACCTTTCCTCGGGCGATCTTTCCGAGGCAGAACTGATTGCTCTGCGCCGCCGCGTTGGAATGGTCTTTCAGAACCCCGATAACCAACTGGTCGCCACCATCGTGGAGGATGACGTGGCATTTGGTCCCGAAAATCTCGGTGTTCCGATGCCCGAATTGCGCGAACGTGTGGACGGCGCCCTTGCCACCGTGGGTATGAGCGAATATGCCGACCGCGAACCGCATCACCTCTCGGGCGGTCAAAAGCAGCGCGTTGCCATTGCGGGCATTCTTGCCATGCGCCCGGAGTGCATCATTTTCGATGAATCCACGGCAATGCTCGACCCGCTCGGGAGACGGGAAGTGCTCGACACCATCCGTGCGCTCAATCGGGAAAACGGAATGACCGTTATCAACATCACGCATTATATGAACGAAGCCGCCCTTGCCGACCGCGTGGTCGTCATCAACGACGGCACCCTTTTGATGGACGGAACGCCGGACGAAGTGTTTGCCAGGCGGGACGAGTTGCGTGCGGTCGGATTGGAAGTTCCGCAGTGTGCCGAGTTGATCCACAGGCTTCGGGAAGCGGGTGTTCCGATCGAAGGGACGGCGATCTCCACCGCGAAAGGCTGTGCGGAACTGCTCGTTGCCGCGTTCTCGAAAAGGGGGAACGAAAATGGATAAGCTCTGCTTGGAACACATCGGCTATACTTACAGCGTCGGAACGCCGTTTGAATACACGGCGCTTGACGACGTGACCGCGCACATCCGCGACGACCGCATCACCGGCGTGATCGGGCATACCGGCTCGGGGAAATCCACGATGATGATGCTTTTGAACGGGCTTGTCAAGCCGACAAAAGGAAAAGTCTATCTCGACGGTTATGACATCAACAGCACGGCGAAAGAGCTTTATTCCGATTGGCTGAAACGACCGGAATATCAAAATATGCGCAAAAGTACCGCAAAAAAAGCGATCAAAGCGGAAGTACAGCGCAGAAAACGGGGACTTTGTTTCCGCGTGGGTCTGGTCATGCAGTACCCTGAATATCAGCTTTTCGAGGAAACGGTTTATAAGGACATCGCCTACGGTCCCAAGAATATGGGACTTTCCGAAGAAGAGATCCGCGAGCGCGTTCTCTACGGGGCGCGGTTCAGCGGATTGAGCGACGATCTGCTCGAAAAATCCCCGTTTGATCTTTCCGGCGGTCAAAAACGGCGCGTTGCCATCGCGGGCGTGATTGCTATGAAACCCGAGGTGCTGGTTCTCGACGAGCCCGCCGCGGGGCTTGATCCGCTCGGCAGAGAGCAGATTTTCAACGAGATCCGCCAATATCAGCGTTCCACACATTCCACCGTCATCATCGTCAGTCACAGCATGGAGGATATGGCGGAATACTGCGACGATATGATCGTTCTCGCACACTCGAAAGCGATCGCCGAGGGAACAACCGCGGAAGTTTTCGCGCAAATTTCCATGCTCGATGAGGTGGGGCTCGACATTCCGCAGATCACGCAGTTGATTCGTATGCTGCGAAAACGCGGCATCGACGTTCCCGAGAACGTCTACACGGTCGATCGGGCTGTGGAACTGTTGCGCGATCACTATCAAGCACTTAAAGGAAGCCAGACATGAAAAGCATTGCATTCGGGCAATATTATCCCGCAAATTCACCCATCCATCGCATGGACCCGCGCGCAAAGGTGATCCTGACGGTTCTTTACATCGTTTGCACCTTTCTGTGTCGGAACACGCTCTGCTTTGCGGCGCTGTTGCTCTCGGCGGTCTTTCTGACCGTTTTGAGCCGCGTTCCGATCGGCATGATCCTGCGTTCGATCCGCCCCTTGATCGTGATTTTGACGTTTACTTCCTTGATCAACGTTTTTATGACGAAAGGGGAACGTTTGCTCACGCCGAGTTGGGAGATCCCCCTCTGGGGCGCGCACGTCTGGCGCATCCGTATTTTCGCGGAAGGACTGTGGAACGCGCTTTTCATGGTCGTAAGGATCGTGGCGCTTCTCATCGGAACATCCGTCCTGCTTTCCTACACGACCACGCCGATCGCCCTGACCGACGCGCTCGAACGACTGTTTTCTCCGTTGAAAAAAATCAAAGTCCCCGTCCATGATATCGCCATGATGACCACCATCGCGCTTCGATTTATCCCAACGCTGATGGACGAAACCCAACGCATTATGAACGCGCAGAAAGCGCGCGGAGCCGATTTTACGAGCGGAGGACTGATTAAGCGAGCGAAAGCGCTTCTACCCGTGCTGATCCCGCTTCTCGTTTCCGCATTCAACCGAGCCTACGAGCTTGCCTCGGCAATGGAATGCCGCTGTTACCACGGTGGCGAGGGAAGAACCCGCCTCAAAATTCTGCACCTTCGGGTTTCGGATGTATTCGCCGTCCTTTTGCTGGTTGCCTTCGGCGTGGGAATTTTCTTTCTCAACCGCGTCGGCATCCTCTATACAATGAAATGATATGAAATTACTGATCCATCTTTCTTATCTCGGAACAAATTATTGCGGCTATCAGGTTCAGCCGAACGGCGACAGCGTTCAGGAAAGGCTCAATGCCGCCACGGAAGCACTGTTCGGCTATCCCTGCGACATTGTGGGTTGCAGCCGCACCGACAGCGGCGTTCACGCCATTCGGTTCTGCGCCGCCGTTTCACGGCGCGGCGGGAACGAACTGCAAACGGATATTCCGACAGAGCGTATCCCGCAGGCGCTTTCGGCGCATCTTCCCGACGACATCCGCGTGTTCGACGCACAATGGGTGGAAAACGGGTTTCACGCGCGTTATGACGTGTCGGAGAAGGAATACCTCTATCGGATCTATAATCGCCGCGTCATGAGTCCCTTTGAAGTCGGTCGCGCGGCGCATGAGCCGAAGAAGATCGACGACGAGGCGCTTTCACGAATGCGGGAAGCGGCAAATTGTTTTCTCGGAACCCACGATTTCGCCGCGTATATGGCGCAGGGCTCGAAGGTTGTTGACACGGTCAGAACCGTGACCCGTTCGGAAGTGGAGAGAAGCGGTGACCTGATCCTCTACCGCGTGGCGGCAAACGGGTTCCTTTACCACATGGTTCGTATCATCGTTGGAACGCTGTTGGACGTGGCAAACGGAAAAATCGACCCGAAAGATATTCCCGCGATCACACAATCCCGTGACCGTTCCCGCGCAGGTCCCACCGCCCCCGCACACGGACTTTATCTGAATCGCGTAATTTATCCGCCCGAAATTTGCAAAACAAATTGACAAACCCCGAAAAATGTGGTACAATAATTACTTGATACGATCAAAATTCGAAAGGAGACTATACTTATGAATTTACTGACTCAATATATTCTCGACATTATCTTCGTCATTATCCTCTTGGTAACTGTCATTCAGTGCGGAAAGCGGGGACTCTTCAAAACGCTCATGCGCTTTGCGCGCATTGTTCTCGCCGCCGTCGCGGCATACTTCTTCGGAAGCCGCGTGGCAACCTTCCTTGCCGATAAATTCCTTGCCAAACGGCTTTATGACCTTGTTTACAACAAGATCGAAGGGGTTTATCAGAAAGCTGCCGAATCCTTCGACGCGCAGAAGATCCTTTCCGCGTTCCCGAAATTTCTGCTTCCCAAATCCATGCAGGAGGAGATCTCTTCCATGGAAGAAACGGGGGAAGCGCTCGTGGTTTCCTCTTCCGAAGCCCTTTCCGGCGTGCTGACCAAAATCGTTTCCACGGTGTTGGGGTATGTGCTGGTCTTTATCGTTGCGTTGATCCTGCTTGCGATCGTCACGGCGATTATCGGCGCCATCATCAAGCGCCTTGAAGTGCTCGGAACGATGGATCACGTCCTCGGCGCGGTTTTCGGCGTTGCCGTTGCATGGGTTCTGCTCACCATTGTTTGCTCGTTGCTCAAATTCTTCTGTGCGGAAGAAGCGTTCTACACACAGTCTCGCGCCGTGAAATTCCTTGCGGAAACACCGGTCACGAAATTTCTGAAATTCTTGGATCTCGACGGTCTGCTTTCCAAAGCCTTCAAACGCTGATAAACCCTAAATTCCGAAAGGAACCGAACCCGATATGGTCATGTGTTCTCAATGTCACAAGCGTGTGGCAGTCATATTCGTAACCAAAATGGAGAACGGAGAAAAAACGACCCAAGGGCTTTGCATGAAATGCGCGAAGGAGATTGGCGTCCCGATCGACAACATTGTCGGAAACGTGATGAACCAACTCGGTATTTCTCCCGAACAGCTCGAAAACGCCGAAACCGAACTCGGCGCACTCCTGGGGCAAAACGAAACGCCGTCGGACGCGGACGATACCGAAGACGGCGGCGCGCCCGCGATCGATATGCCGAAACTGTTTCGCGAAGCGGGTCTGGCGCAACCCACACAGCCTCCGGCAAACGACCGGAACGGCTCCGAAAAGGGCGGAAAGAAAAAGAAAGACGAAAAGAAACTCCGTTTCCTCACCACCTATTGCCGTAATCTGACGCAATTTGCCCGCGAGGGAAAGCTGGATAACATCATCGGTCGCGACCGAGAGCTTTCCCGCGTGGTGCAAATCCTTTGCCGCAGGCAAAAAAACAACCCCTGCCTCATCGGGGAACCCGGCGTGGGAAAAACCGCGATCGCCGAGGCGCTTGCCATTCGTATCGCGCAGGGAAACGTCCCCTATAAATTGCAGGGAAAAGAGATCTATCTCGTAGATATGACCGCGCTGGTCGCGGGAACACAGTTCCGCGGGCAGTTCGAATCCCGCATTCTCGGTCTGCTCGGCGAGGTACACGAAGTCGGCAACGCGATCCTCGTGATCGACGAAGTGCATAACATCGTCGGCACGGGGGACGCGGAGGGAAGCGTGAACGCGGCAAACATCCTCAAACCGGCGCTTTCCCGCGGCGAGGTACAGATCATCGGCGCAACGACGCTCAACGAATACCGCAAGTATATCGAAAAGGACGCCGCGCTCGAAAGGCGTTTCCAACCCGTGACCGTCAACGAACCTTCCGTTAACGACACCGTTGAAATGCTGCGGGGGATCAAGCACTACTACGAAGAGTTTCACAACGTCACCATCCCCGACGCCATCCTGCGCCGCGCGGTGGTGCTCTCCGAACGCTATATCACCGACCGCTATCTTCCCGATAAAGCAATCGATCTTCTCGACGAGGCGGCGTCGCACCTTTCGCTCTCTTCCGCCGCGCTCAACGAAACCTATCAAATTCGGGATCGGCTTCTCAATCTCAAAACCGAGCGGGAAGCGCTCGAAAGCGAGATCGCGGGGAACGACCAGGTCGAACAGCACCGCTACGAGGACATCACGAAACTCCGCGCCGAGGAATTGAAGCTCGCCGCAAGGTTGAACGAGCTGGAACCCGAGACAAAAAAAGTGGAGATGACCGAGGACGAGATCGCGAACGTGATCGAACTTTGGACGGGTGTACCCGCTTCCTCTATCACCGAAAACGAATTTGAACAGATCGACCATCTGGAAGCCCGTCTGAAAAGCCGCATCATCGGTCAGGACGAAGCGGTGTCGGCCGTTGCAAGGGCGATCAAGCGGAACCGCGCGGGTATCGCATATAAAAGAAAACCCGTTTCCTTCATCTTCGCGGGACCCACGGGCGTCGGAAAGACCGAGCTCGTGAAAACGCTTGCAAACGACCTGTTCCATTCGCCGGAAACGTTGATCCGGTTGGATATGTCCGAATTCATGGAGAAACATTCTGTGTCGCGGATCATCGGAGCGCCTCCCGGGTACGTCGGTTACGACGAAGCGGGGCAGTTGACCGAGAAGATCCGCCGCAGACCGTATTCCGTGATCCTCTTTGACGAGATTGAAAAAGCGCATCCGGACGTACTCAACATCCTGTTGCAGATCCTCGACGACGGTCGCGTGACCGACGCGCACGGGAAAACGGTCAATTTCGAGAATACCGTGATCGTGATGACGACCAACGCGGGCTCCGACCGCAGCGCATCGCTCGCCGGTTTCTCGGCAAATGAAACCGCGGCGGCAAACGACCGCACGGAAAAGGCGCTCTCTTCCTTCCTGCGTCCCGAATTTCTCAATCGGGTCGATGAGATCATCACGTTCCGTTCGCTCGACGAGAGCGATTTCGAAAAAATCGCGGGCATCCTGCTCGGAGAACTTGCAGAGGCATTGAAGGAAAAAAACATTCAACTGACGGTGACCGATGCCGCCAAAGCGTTCGTCGCGAAAAAATCCTTCTCCCGCCGGTACGGCGCACGCAATATGCGGCGGTATATCCAAAGGGAAGTGGAGGATCGCCTCGCCGAATTGATCATTGCCGATTATCGCCATGCCTACACGCAGGCAAAAATCGACTCGGATGGGGAAACTTTGAAAATTCTCTGCCTGTAAACGAATGTAAAAATCCCTCTCGCATCCGATGACGCGAGAGGGATTTTTTGCGTTTTTGCGGTATTTTCCATATAAAACCGGCTATTTCCGCATATTCTCTGTTAGTGGAGAGCGGAAAGGAGTTGATAGTGATGAGACGGTATAATACAGCCGATCTGCGCAAATTGGAAATCATCAATCTTTGCGACGGAAGTTGCCTCGGCTACGCGAGCGATTTCGAATTTGAAGCCGACCACGACTGCGGCAGGCTTTTGGCGTTGGTCATCGGAGGAAGTTCCGGTTTCTTCGGCATTGGGAAGAGGGATGACGTCGTCATTCCGTGGCGAATGATCGAGTGTATCGGGGAGGACACGATTTTGGTTCGACTGAACCCAGGCGAGCTCGCGGGGTGTACCTGCCCGAGAAAACCGCCGAAGAAAAAACGGTGATCGGGAATATTATGAACAAATTGTAAATTATGCGTCCAAATCTTGCATTCGCGCGTAGAATATGGTATAATTCAATGTATCTGCGCGGAATACGATTTTACGCAGAAAAACCAATACACACACCGTGGAAAAGGCTGCGTCGGTGCCGTCCCGTCGGGGCGGTCAGCGCAAGAGTCCCGCGGTGGTGGAAAAACCGAAGGAGGACATGAAAAATGTCGGTAATCTCGATCAAGCAGTTGCTTGAAGCAGGTGTTCATTTCGGACACCACACAAGACGTTGGAACCCCAAAATGCAGGAGTACATTTTCACGGAGCGCAATGGTATTTATATCATCGACCTGCAAAAAACCGTGAAAAAGTTTGAGGAAGCGTATGCGTATGTCCGCGAGCTCTCCGAAAACAACGGCACGCTCCTGTTCGTCGGAACCAAGAAACAGGCGGCGGAAGCCATCAAGGAAGAGGCGACCCGTTGCGGAATGTACTACGTCAACGTTCGTTGGCCCGGCGGCATGATGACCAACTTCAAGACCATCAAGAAGTCGATCAACCGTCTCAACAGCCTCTACAAAATGCAGGAGGACGGAACTTTCGATCTGCTCCCGAAAAAGGAAGTGGCTTCCATGCAGAAGGAAATTTTCGACCTTGAAAAGAGCTACGGCGGCATCAAAACCATGGACAGACTGCCCGACGCCGTGTTCATCGTTGACCCCAAAAAGGAAAGAAACGCCGTTCTCGAAGCAAAGAAACTCGGCATTCCGGTCATCGCGATCGTGGACACCAACTGCGACCCCGACGACGCGGATTATATCATCCCCGGTAACGACGACGCCATCCGCGCGATCAAGCTGATCTCCTCCGCGCTTGCCGACGCCGTGATTGAAGGCAAGCAGGGCGAAGAGACCGCCGAAGAAGAAACGGAAAACACTGCCGAGGCTCCCGCCGAAGCGGACGCCGAATAATCCGAAGGGAGAACCGAAAATGGCTGCTATCACCGCAAAAGACGTTGCCGCGCTCCGTGCGAAAACGGGGATCGGCATGATGGAATGCAAAAAAGCACTCGTGGAAGCGGACGGCGATATGGACGCCGCGATCAAAATTCTCCGCGAGAAAGGCGAACTGAAAGCCGAATCCAAAATGGCAACGAGAATTGCCGCCGACGGTATTGTGGAGATCCGCAAGGAAGGAAACAAGACCGCGATGATCGAAGTGAACTCCGAGACCGACTTCGTTGCCAAGAACGAAACGTTCAAGGCGTTTGTGGGCGATCTGCTCGGCATCATCATTGCCCAGAACCCCTCCAACGCGGAAGAGCTCATGGCTTGCAAATATGACGATGAAATGACCGTTGAAGCGAAGGTCAAGGAAATGATCTTCAAGATCGGCGAAAAGCTCACGATCCGTCGTTTCGCCGTTGTGGAAGGGATCACAAGCACCTATATCCACGGCAACGGCTCCATCGGCGTTGTTGCCAAGTTTGAAACGAACGTTGCCGACAAGCCCGAGTTTGCCGCTTTCGCGAAGAACATCGCGCTCCAGATCGGCGCGTACCCAACGCCTTATCTCTGCCGCGAGCAGGTTCCCGCGTCCGTTTTGGAAGAGGAGAAGAAAATTCTTCTCGCGCAGATCGCGAACGATCCCGCAAACGCGAGCAAACCCGACGCCATCAAGGAAAAGATGGTGCTCGGTCGCATTTCCAAGTTCTACGACAACAACTGCCTGCTTGACATGACCTACGTCAAGGACGAGGATCTGAAAGTCGGTCAGTACGTCAAGAACACCGCCAAGGAACTCGGCGGAGAAATCGCGATCGTAGAGTTCTACCGCTTTGAAAAGGGCGAGGGCATCCAGAAGAGAGAAGAAAACTTTGCGGAAGAGATCGCAAAGATGACCTCCGGAAAGTAATTTCCGAATTCAAAACGGCGGGGCGAATCACGAGATTCGCCCCGCCGTTTCTTTATGGAACGTGAAATTTTCGGTTTTTCCATTTATTTACGAAAAAGGTGTTTACAAAATCGAAGTTTTGTAGTAAAATAGAAAGGAAGAAATGAACAGAAGGAGATCTCATTCCATGAGTCAGCCAAAATATCATCGTGTTCTGCTCAAACTTTCCGGGGAAGCGCTCGCGCCGTCCGACGGCGGCATCCTCGACTTTGACTTTGTGACGAAAATCGCGAAAGTCATCAAAAAATGTACCAAAGCGGGCGTGGAGATCGCCGTCATCGTCGGTGCCGGAAACATCTGGCGCGGCAGACAAGGCAGGGCCATGAACCATAGTCGGGCGGACCATATGGGAATGCTCGCAACCGTCATCAATTCCATCGCCTTGCAGGATACCTTCATAGCGGAGGGATTGGACGCCGTTGTGCTTTCGGCGGTTCCCATGCAAACCTTTGCGGACACCTACACCGCGCGGGGCGCGGACGAAGCGCTCAAAGCGGGGAAAATCGTCATTTTCGGGGCGGGTCTCGGTTCACCGTATTTTTCCACCGACACGGCTGCCGTTCTGCGAGCGGCGGAGATCGGCGCGGACTGTATCCTGATGGCAAAGAACATCGACGCGATTTACAGCGACGATCCCAAAAAGAACCCCGACGCCGTTCGGTACAGCGATCTGACCTACCATCGCATTCTCGACGAGGAACTGCGTGCGCTTGACATGACCGCAACCATTTTCTGCATGGACAACGACATTCACGGCTACGCCTTCGGGCTTTCCGATCCCGAAAACATCTATCGCGTGATTATGGGAGAAGCTGTCGGCACCGAGATTCATAACTGATCCAACCCCGTTTCAAATTCAAATAAGGAAGGAAGAACCGCCATGAAATTCGATACCAAACCGATTGAAGCAAAAATGCAAAAAAGCGTTGCCGCCTATGAGGGCAACCTTTCCACCATTCGCGCAAGTCAAGCGAATGCCGCCGTGGTTTCCAAAGTGACCTTTGAATATTACGGAACACCCACCAAAATCGTGGATATGGCGTCGGTTACCGTGACAGACGCGAAAACACTCACTATTTCGCCTTATGATCGTTCCACGCTCAAAGAAATGGTCAAGGCGATCCTCGCGTCGGATATCGGCATTACACCGTCCGACGACGGTTCTGTGATCCGCCTGATCTTCCCGCAGCTCACCGAGGAACATCGCAAAAGTCTTGCAAAGCAAATTCAGAAAATGGCGGAGGACGCACGCGTCGCCATCCGCAATATCCGTCGCGAAGCCAATGACGAGATCAAAAAGGCAAAGAAAGACGGAGAAATGACCGAGGATGAACAAAAATCGAGCGAAAAGTCGGTGCAGGATCTGACCGATTCCTACATCAAGCAAATCGACGCGATCACAGTCAAAAAAGAAAAAGAGATCATGCAGATCTGAAAATCCGATCGCACGGAACCCGGCGGGTGGACTGACCCACCCGCCGGTATCTTCATAAAACGGAGCGAAAATCTGAAATGTTCTGGAAGAAAAAGAAAAGACAAACCATGGCGGAGCGCGGAGAACGGGTGGACGACCGTTTGCAGCACATTGCCTTTATTATGGACGGCAACGGCAGATGGGCACGTCGGCGCGGAATGCCGCGCGAGTTCGGGCACAGCCACGGTGCGGCGACCTTCAAAAAGATCGGTCGCTATTGCGAAAAGATCGGATTGAAATACATGACGGTTTATGCGTTTTCCACGGAGAACTGGAAGCGCCCGCAAAAAGAAGTGGATACCATCATGAAAATCTTTGACGATTACATTGAGGAGTGCTTCTCGGAAATGGAGGAGGACAACGTCCATTTCCGCTTTATCGGCAATCTTTCGGTTTTTCCCGAAAATTTGCGTGAAAAAATGGCGCGGATCGACAGGGAAACTTCCCATAAACCGTTTGTTTTGAATATCGCGATCAATTACGGCGGACGGGAAGAGATCACCAACGCTTGCAACGAGCTGATAAAAGAAGGAAAAACAACCGTTACCGAAGCCGATATTTCCGCGCATCTCTACACGCTCGATTGTCCGCCGCCGGATCTGATCGTCCGTTCGGGCGGAGAATACCGCACTTCCAATTTTTTGCTCTGGCAATCGGCATACAGCGAATATTATTTTACCGACATTCTTTGGCCGGATTTCTCGGCACGGGATGTAGATGACGCCATTTCCGCTTTCTATGGCAGAAAGCGCCGCTACGGCGGCGTCTGACGGCGGCGTCGGAAAGGACTTTCCATGAAAAAAAGAGTGATAACGGGGATCGTGGCACTGTGCGTGTTCATTCCGATCCTGATTTTCGCGAATACGCCCGCGCTCCCGATCGGGCTTGCTTTCTGCGCGATCCTCGCGGTTTACGAAATGCTCGGGTGCACGGGATTGCGGCGTTCGGTCGCGGTCTCGATCCCGTTTTATCTTTGCGCGGCGGCATTTCCGTTCATCATTCGCTTCGCGGCCGAATATCTTTTCCGAATTGCGGTTTCGGCAACGCTCCTGACCATCTTGTATCTGTTCGCGGTTCTGATTTTTTCCAAAGGGAAATACACCATTCCCGACATTGCCGTTTCTTTTTTGGGAATTTTTTACGCATTGATCGGGCTTTGCGCGATCCAATACGTGCATGACCTTGCGGACGGCGGGAAATACATCTATCTGATTGCTTTCATCGGCGCGTGGATCACCGACACGTTTGCTTACTTCTGCGGAATGCTTTTCGGACGGGGTGGAAAACATAAATTGATCCCCGAAGTCAGCCCGAAGAAAACGGTGGAGGGAAGCGTCGGCGGAATCGTGTTCTGCGTTCTCGCCATGATCCTGTTCGGGTTCATCATCGAGAAGATCGACAGCAGTTTCCATGCGAACTATCTGCTCCTTGGGCTCGGCGGCGTTGCGATTTCGATCGTGGCGCAGATCGGCGACCTTTCCATGTCGGTCATCAAGCGGCATTACGGCATCAAGGACTACGGCTTTATTTTCCCGGGACACGGGGGCATTCTCGACCGTTTCGATTCGGTCATTGCCGTTTCGGTCGTTCTCGCGGTTTTCACGGCGTTTTTCCGTCTGTTTGAGGTTATTTAACCATGAATGAAGCCATGAAACGACCTTACCCATCCGTCACGGTTCTCGGCTCCACGGGATCGGTCGGCGAGCAGGCGCTCGACGTTGCCAAGCAAACGGGGGCGCGTGTGAACGCGATCTCGGCAAACCGCAACGCGGGGCGTGTAGAGACACAGGCGCGGGCATTCGGCGTGAAAGCCTGTGCCATGGCGGATGAAGCGTCCGCACGCGACCTGAAACAACGTCTCGCGGATACCGACATCCGCGTTTATTCCGGCATGGACGGAATATGCGAGATGATCGCCGCGACTTACGGGAATGACGAGGTCGTGCTCAATTCCATTCTCGGAGAAGCGGGACTGAAACCCACGCTTGCAGCTTTGCACGCGGGAAAACGGCTCGCCTTGGCAAACAAGGAATCGCTTGTGTGCGCGGGGGAGATCGTCATGGAAACGGCGCGTCGAAAAGGCGTCCCGATTCTTCCCGTGGACAGTGAACACAGCGCCATCTTTCAATGCCTGCGGGCGGGAGCGGAAAAAGAAATCAAAAGAATTTTGCTCACGGCGTCGGGCGGACCGTTTTACGGATATACAACCGAACAGCTCCGCAAAATCACCGTGGAACAGGCGCTCGCGCATCCCACGTGGAAAATGGGCGCGAAGATCACGGTGGACAGCGCTACTTTGATGAACAAAGGGTTTGAAGTGATCGAAGCAGTCCATTTGTTCGGTGTGACCCCCGATCAAATCGAGGTCCTGGTTCACCGCGAGAGCATAATGCACTCGGCGATCGAATATACTGATCATAGCGTGATCGCGCAAATGTCGGTCCCCGATATGCGCCTGTGCGTTCAGTATGCGCTCACGCATCCCACGCGGACGGACGCCGTTATTCCGGAACTCGATCTTACCAAAATCGCTTCGCTGACGTTCCGCCGTCCCGATGCTCGCGCTTTTCCGCTTCTCGGCGTTGCGACCGACGCAATCCGTGCGGGCGGAGCGGTTCCCGCCGTGGTCAACGCGGCGAATGAAATTGCCGTTGGCGCGTTTCTTTCGCATCGCATCGGATTGACCGATATTTTCGAAACCGTTGCAACAACCGTGTCGGATTTGGAAAAAGAGGCACGGAAAGAAACTTCGTTGGAAGGGATTTTCGCTTTTGACAGTCTCGCAAGAGTCCGCGCGAAAGAACTGCTTCCGAATGCATAAAACGACCCGAAGGAGGAGGGAAGCATGAACATCCTTTCCGTGTTGTTTGCCATATTGGTCTTTGCCGTCCTGATCTTCATTCATGAGCTCGGGCATTTTCTTGTTGCGCGCGCGTTCGGGGTGAAGATCCTTGAATTTTCGATCGGAATGGGACCGAAGATCTTTTCCAAAACTTCCAAAAAGAGCGGAACACAGTATTCGATCCGCATTTTCCCGATCGGCGGATACGTAAGTATGTACGGCGAGAACGGCATGGAGCTTGCGCAAGGTCCTCAACCGAAGGAAGCCGAAAAACTATCGGATGAAGAGTTTTTTGTCAACGACCTTGCCGAAAACGGGGAAGAAAATACGGAAAGTACCGCAAAAAGCGAAGGATCTGCGCCGATTGACCCCGAACTTTCCAAGCAGGCGTATTGCAACAAAAGCGTTTGGGTTCGCATTCTGATCTCACTTGCGGGTCCTTTGATGAATATTTTTCTCGGCTTTCTTCTCATGTTGGTTTTTGTGATCTCTGCGGGGAGCAACTCGGTTGCCACCACGCGCGTGGCGGGTTTCTATGTCGTTTATAACGCCGAAGAGTCTTACGAAGGACTGCAAAACGACGATTATCTCTATGCGTTCAAAACCGACGAGGGGTATGTCCGCATTCTTTCCATCGACCAGCTTCGCGAAGCGGCACGGAACAGCGAGGACGGAACCGTTACGGTCAGAGTTTTGCGCATGAACGAGGACGGGTCGGATACCGTCGATCCGCTTCCCGAAATCACCGCGCACTTCGACGACGAACTGATCGATCGCTGTTTTCAGGCGTCCTTGAGTTCGTCCACGGGCGATCCGTCGGGACTTCAACCGAACGATGTGATCCTAAAAGTCAACCGAACACGCGTTCACACCTTTGCGGAGCTCTCCTACGAGGTGATGAACCAAGGCTATCAACCCATCACCTTTACCGTTCGCAGAAACGGGGAAACGGTCGTCCTGCGCGACGTCGTCACCCCTACCTATATTGCGGAAGGCATCGCTTTCGGAGACATGGATTTCGTCGTTTACGGGGAAGCGAGTTTCAATGCTGGAACGGTTCTGAAACACACTTGGTACCGTTCGCTTTCCACGGTGAAAATGGTCTATGACTCCCTTCGCGGGCTGTTTACCCGCCGCTACGGCTTTGAAGCCGTGTCGGGACCCATCGGCATCACCAAAACCATTTCGGACGTTGCCAAGAGCGGACAGCGCCTCAATCTGCTTTATATCGTGATCGTTATTTCGATCAACCTCGGCATTATGAACCTTTTACCGCTCCCCGCACTCGACGGCGGGCACCTGCTTTTGTATGTAATCGAAGCGGTGCGGCGGAAACCGATCAAGCGGGAAGTGGAAGGCATCATCAATTTCGTGGGATTGCTCCTGATCCTCGCGCTTGCCGTTGTTATTGCCGTAAAGGACGTGATATCGCTATGAACTACAATCAAATTCGCAGACCCGCAAAAGAAATTGCGATCGGAACCTGCAAAATCGGCGGAAAAAATCCCATCGCGATCCAATCCATGACCAACACCGACACCGCCGACGCGGTTGCCACCGTTGCCCAGATCCGCGCGTTGGAATCGGCAGGATGCGACATTGTGCGCGTTTCGATACCCACGCTTGCCGCGGTGGATACCGTTTTCGCGATTCGCGAAGCCGGCATCCGCGTTCCTCTCGTTGCAGACGTTCATTTCGACTATCGCATTGCCGTTCGGTGCGCCGAAGCGGGTTTCGACAAAATTCGGATCAATCCCGGGAACATCGGGGATGACGACCGCGTTCGGGCGGTCGTGGACGCTTGCCGGAAAAAGCGGATCCCCATTCGCATCGGCGTCAACAGCGGGTCGCTTGAAAAACATATTTTGGCAAAATACGGCGCTCCCACACCCGAAGCGCTCTGTGAAAGCGCGCAATATCATATCGCCTTGTTGGAGCGGTTCGACTTTACCGACATCGCCGTTTCGATTAAAGCGTCCACCGTTTCGGATATGATCGCGGCGAACCGCCTGTTGGGACAAGCATGCCCGTATCCTCTGCATCTCGGCGTCACCGAAGCGGGCGGCGGCGATCGCGGGCTTTTGAAAAGTGCGATCGGCATCGGTTCCTTGCTCTGCGACGGGATCGGGGACACCGTTCGCGTTTCCCTGACCGACGACCCTGTGGAAGAGGTCGCCGCCGCGAAAAAAATTCTGCGGGCGATCGGAATCGAGGGACAGAGCGGAATGGATATTGTCAGTTGCCCCACTTGTTCCCGCACCAAAATCGACCTGATCCCTTTGGTGAAGCGCTTTGAGCAAGCCGTTCGCGCCGAAGGACTGGACAATCTGCCGATCAAGGTAGCGCTCATGGGATGCGTGGTCAACGGCCCCGGCGAGGCGAGAGAAGCCGACGTCGGAATCGCCGGCGGGATCCGTGAAGCGGTTTTGTTCCGCCATGGAGAGATCGTCGAAAAAATTGCCGAAAACGATATTATCACACGTCTCATCGCGGAAATCAAGCATATCGCCGCCCAAACGGAGGAAACATGAGCAAAACGCTGCTTGAATGGCTCAAACTATACCATCCGGAAGGAGAGTTCAAATCTCTCCTTCTCTCTGCAAATCCCGATTCCGTTCAAATCCGCGCGGATAAAGAAGTGCGGGCAATGGAGATTCGCGCGGCATTTCCGCAGTACATCGAAAGAAAAACGCTTTATGCGATCGAAGCGGAGATCTGCCGCGCCTACGAACTTTCCTATATGCGTCTTTTGCCGTCCTTCCCGAGCGATTGCTTTTCGGAAGCGGTCATTCCCGACCTGCTTTTGGAATTGGATCGGGAAGGGATCGTGGCAAAGGGCTTTTTCTCGCGCTCTGCCTTTCGCTTGGAAGGGGACAGGCTTTCTTTGGAGATCCCTTTCGTGCAGAGCGGCGTTGATTTGGTTTGCCATGCAAATACCCCCGAAGTACTGGAAAAAATCATCCGAGAGGAGTTTGGGCTCCGCGTTCGCGTAGACGTCCGTCAGACCAACGGTTTCGACCCTTCCGACAGCTACCGCCCGTTGCAGTCCCAATTCGACGAAATGGGGCGGGAAGCCGCGAAAATCGAGCGGGAATACATCGCCAATCCGCCTGCCGCCGCGAGCGGTGATTATCGCATCAGCGCCGCGCCGGAAACCAAAGAGAGCGAAATGCTCCCGCGGGCGCAGTCTATTTACGATATAGATCCAACGCCTGTTTTCGGCGGGGACGGAACCTGCCGCATCGGGCATTCCGTCTTTGATCTTTCGGGCGCGGAGTATGTCTGGGGTTCGCCTTTTGAGATCAAGCCGACCCCCATCGCCGCTTTAAAGGAAGGACAAACGAACGTCGTCATTCTCGGAGAAGTGTTCAATTATACCGAGGAAGAGAGCCGCAGCGGAGACAAATTCGACGTCAGTTTCGATGTTTTCGATGGGCATGCTTCCGTCGAATACCGTGATTTCGGCATCGAACCGGAGACGGCGAAAGAGCTGAAATCGTTGCTCGGCGGCGGCGCAGTCGTCGCATTGCGGGGCTATGCCAAGCGTGTCAAGCGCAAAAACCGTCCCGATGACCCCGATTTGACCTTTATTTTCAAGGATATTGCCAAAATTTCCAAGGTGCGCCGCGTCGATCGCGCGGAAAAGAAGCGTGTGGAGCTTCACCTGCATACCACCATGTCCACCATGGACGCGCTCATTCCACCCGACGTTGCGGTCAAAACCGCCGTCAAATGGGGGCATCCCGCCGTGGCGATTACCGACCACGGCAACGTTCAGGCGTTTCCGGACGCTATGCTTACGCTCGAAAAACTGCAAAAGGACGATCCCGATCTCAAATTCAAAATTCTGTACGGGATCGAAAGTTATTTCGTGAACGATACCGCCGGCGCGATCACGGGTCAGTTTGATCCGTCTTTTGACGCGGAATGCGTGGTGTTCGACATTGAAACAACAGGTCTTTCGGTGCAAAACTGCGCCATCACCGAAATCGGTGCGGTCAAAATCAAAGCGGGGAAAATTCTGGATCGGTTCAATACGTTTGTCGATCCCGAACGCCCCATTCCCGAGGACATCGTGAAACTTACGGGGATCACCGACGAAATGGTGCAGGGAGCCCCGAAGGTTGCCGAGGCGTTGCGCGCGTTCTTTGATTTCATCGGAAACGGCACAACACCGGCAGGGAAGCCGTACCCCCTTCTGATCGCGCACAATGCCAATTTCGACGTCGGTTTCATCCGCTATTATGCCGAGCGATCGGGCTTGCCTTTTTCCAACCCCTATCTTGACACGGTTTTGCTCTCCAAGCACATCAACCCCGAATTGAACACCCACAAGCTGGACGTTGTGGCAGAGTACTACCGACTCGGCGAATTCAACCACCACCGCGCCTGCGACGACGCAGAAATGCTCGCGAACATCTATTTCTGTATGTTGGACAAAATGCAGAAAATGGAATTGCGCGATCTGGATGCGCTCAAACGGGAAATGACTGAAAAATCCGACCCGCTCAAACTTAACAGCTACCATCAAATTCTTCTCGTGAAAAACCAAACGGGGCTGAAAAACCTTTACAAGCTCGTTTCCATGAGCTATCTGAATTATTTTCGGCGCAATCCCCGCATCCCGAAAACCGTGTTGGAAAAGCATCGGGAAGGGCTGATCGTCGGCTCCGCGTGCGAGTCCGGTGAATTGATGCGGGCGATCCTCGAAAACCGTCCCGAAAACGAGATTGAAGAAATCGTAAATTTCTATGATTACCTCGAAATTCAACCGATCTCCAACAATCGCTTTTTGATTGCCGAAGGTCGCGTTGCGGACGAGGAAGGACTGCGCAACCTCAACCGCCGCATCGTGGAGCTTGGCGAACGCTACGGAAAACCCGTTTGCGCCACGTGCGACGCGCATTTTCTGAACCGCGAGGACGAACTCTACCGAAAAATTCTGCTCGCGGGAATGAAATTCAAGGACTACAACCGGGAAGTGGAGCTTTATTTCCGCACGACCGAGGAAATGCTCGAAGAATTTTCCTACCTCGGCGCGGAAAAAGCCTACGAAGTGGTCGTTACCAACACCAACCGCATCGCCGACATGATCGAGCCCATCCGTCCGATTCCGAAAGGCTCCTACACGCCGGAAATGGAAGGTGCGGAGCAGGAGTTGCAGGAAATGTGTTGGAAGCGCGCGCGGGATACCTACGGCGACCCGCTTCCAGAAATCGTTTCCGAACGTTTGGAAAAGGAACTGAATTCGATCATCAAAAATGGTTTTGCCGTCCTCTATCTGATCGCGCAGAGACTGGTGCATTTCAGCGAAGAACAGGGGTATCTGGTGGGGTCGCGCGGCTCGGTGGGATCGTCCTTCGTCGCCACCATGGCGGGAATTTCCGAGGTCAACCCGCTCCCGCCGCACTACTATTGCCCGAAATGCAAGCACAGCGAATTTTTCACGAACGGGGAAGTCGGATCGGGCTTTGATCTGCCCGATAAAAACTGTCCCGTTTGCGGTATGAAATACCGCGCGGACGGGCACGATATCATGTTCGAGACCTTCCTCGGTTTCTACGGCGACAAATCGCCCGATATCGATCTGAACTTTTCCGGCGACGTGCAGGGACGCGTGCATAAATACACCGAGGATCTTTTCGGTGAGGGGCACGTGTTCCGCGCCGGAACGCTTGGAACGCTTGCGGACAAGACCGCCTACGGCTATGTGGCAAAATACGTGGAGCAACTGGGCATCAGCCTGCCGCGCGCCGAAATGAACCGATTGGTGATGAACTGCGTCGGCGTGAAGAAAACCACAGGGCAACACCCGGGTGGCATCATCGTCGTTCCGCAGAAATACGACGTTTATGACTTCACACCGATCCAACACCCCGCCGACGACCCGAATTCGGACATCATCACCACGCATTTCGCGTTCTCCTATCTTCACGACACCATTCTGAAACTGGACGAGCTCGGGCACGATATTCCAACGAAATATAAATGGCTCGAAACCTTCACGAATACGTCGGTGCTCGATGTTGCCATGAACGACAGCTCGGTTTATGAGCTTCTCGAATCCACGCGCCCACTCGGCGTGGAACCGAATGACATCGATTGTCAGATCGGTACTTTCGGACTTCCCGAACTCGGCACCAACTTCGTTCAGCAGGTTTTGATCGACGCAAAACCGCATAACTTCGCCGATCTGCTCCAAATTTCGGGACTGACGCACGGTACCAACGTGTGGCTCGGTAACGCGCAGGATCTCATCAAGGACGGGACTTGCGATATTTCCCGCGTGATCGGGACCCGCGACGGTATCATGATCGACTTGATCCGCTACGGATTGGAAAACGCCCACGCTTTCAAGATCATGGAAGCCGTCCGAAAGGGAAAAGGGCTCACGCCCGAGTGGGAAGCCGAAATGCGCGAACACGGCGTTCCCGAATGGTACATCCTCTCCTGTAAAAAGATCAAATATCTGTTTCCGAAAGCACACGCGGCGGCATACGTCATTTCGGCGATCCGCTTGGCGTGGTATAAGGTCCATAAACCCGTGGAGTTCTACTGCACCATGTTTACCGTGGCGCCGAACGGGTTTGACGCAACCGTCGCGCGAGCGGGGAAGCAATACGTCGTCAATCTCATGAAGGACATCCGCCAGCGCGGAAAGGAAGCCTCTCCGAAGGAGATCGCAAGCATTTCCACGTTGCAACTCATGAACGAAGCAATGGCGCGCGGCATTCGTTTTCTGCCCGTTGACCTTACCAAATCCCACTCCTACGCCTTTTTGCCTGAAAACGGCGCGATCCGTATGCCGTTTTCCGCGCTTCCGGGGCTTGGGGAAACGGCAGCGGACAACATCATTCGCGCGCGGGATGAGGAACCGTTTTTCTCGGTGGAGGATTTGCAGATCCGCGCAAGCCTCTCCAAAGCGGTGATCGACATTCTCCGAACGGGCGGGGTACTTGACGAAATCAACGAAACCGACCAATTGACCATGCGGTTCTGAAAAGAAAAATCACTGCCACAAAGCCGTGGCAGTGATTTTCGGAATAACGAAAACCCCCGATTTTGAAACAGGCACGGAAGAGAACCGATTTACCACCCACCGTCCTTCTATGCACGCAATTATACAAAATGCAAATTTTGTATAATTAAGGGAACCGAAATAGCCGAATTTACGGAATAAAATCGGCTTGCGCGCACCAACCACCGCGATCCCGCCATTTCGACCGAATATCGCGGGACTTCCTTTCGGAGCGGATTCCGCGTGTTTTTCTGCACCATTCTTCAACCGTTCTCACAACCAACGCGCTCTCTCATTCTTTGCAGAACCCTTCTGCGTGAAGAAATCTTCGCGTGACACCCTTCTATTTGACGTGAGACGATCTTTTTCATAATGCCACGAGTTTCCACGCGCAGCAGTCCGCATCTTTCCGCAAATTTTTTCTCCCGTTCTTTCGTCGGACTTTTTTGCCACAACAAATCCCATTGTATGTTTCCTTGGATAACCGACACGCTCTCCCGATTTTCCAATCATTTTATCGGCATCAACTTGTCCGAAAAATTTTGTATAATTCAGCATTGCTACCCCATGAAAGGACAAGTAAACGTATCGCCATGACACCTTGTACCGATTCGAATTGCCGTTTGCTCCCGGGTTTTTCGGATCAAATCGGAAACGCCCGAAAGGCGGCGCAAGCCTTGACCTTGCTTTATGAACGCTCCGGGATCACCCGATTCTCCTTTTTTCCCGAATTTGACCCTGTTTACGAATCCGTTTCCGCTTTCAAAATTCGGATCGATCAGGCTTTGAAGGCTTTGCAAAGCCTTTTGCGCTTTCCCGCAGTTCTTTTCGCCTCCGCTTCGGTCCGCATTTGTCAAAAGCTCGCGGATTATCGGGATTTACCGCGTTTTTGCCTCCCGAAAACCGATTTTTTGCCCATTTCCCTTCCTATCGTCCCCGATAATTGGGTTGAAAACGAGGTCGCACGGCTCGCCCGCTACGCGCCTTTTCGCCCTCTTCTCATGAATGCGCATTTGTTGCCCGTTTTCTACCCCTCGGACGTTCTCAAAAGGCTTTTCCGCCTTCCCGACATTGCCGTTCAATTCTCTTTTCAATCGCTCGAAACCGACAAAAACGACCGCTTTTTGCATGATTTGTTGACAAGAAAAGTTTCCGTTCTGCTCGGAAGCGGCGTCAATTCCCTCGAAAAAGCCGCCATGTTCGATTTTTCCTATATCCGTTCGCAAATCGAAGCCCGCTTTTCTCCGAACGAGATTGACGCGCTGTTTTGCACCGAAACCCTGTGGGAGAAACGGCTTGCGGCGCGGTGATTTTTCGTGTCAGATCGCTTTATGTAAAGCGGAATATTTATGTTTGGTCGCTTCCCCGCCGCGCAAATGGCGTTCCAGCTTGTTTTTGAGCAAGACCTTTTGAACCTCGTTATAAAGCCCTTTGTTGACCGATTTCAACGTTTGCGTCACGTCTTTGTGCACCGTACTTTTGCTGACGCCATACGCCGCGGCGCAAGTTCGGACGGTTGCCTGATGTTCGATCAAGTATTCCCCGAGAACCACACATCTTTCTCTCCCGCTCCAAACAAAACCTGCCATTTCCGTTACCTCCTTCGGCGCGTTTCGGATGTTACAGTATATGAAGCAGATTTGAATGATAGAATACAGGATGTAAAACAAATGAAAAATGATGAACAAACCACCGATCTCGTTCTTTTGGAAGGAATGACTTCCATCTCCGCGCTTCTGAACACCGATCGCGCCGTCAACGACAGGCGCGTCGTGCGCGTTCTTTTTGACCGCGAAAAGCGCGAAAAAAAGGCGGCAGAACTCCGTTTTCTGGAAGCAAAAGCGCGTGAAACCGGCTTTGAAGTCCTCATAACCGACGCGGAAGAAATCGAAAAAATTGCTTCCGGAACGACCCACGGCGGGATCCTTGCCGAATGCACGGCACGAACGATCCCGCCCTTGACCGCGGAAAACATCCTTCCCGAAAGTTTCTACGTTTATTTGGAAGGAATGGAAGACCCCTACAATTTCGGAAACACGCTTCGTTCGCTCTACGCCGCAGGTGTGCGCGGCGTCGTGCTTCCCGAGCGGAACTGGATGACGGCGGCGGGTGTAGTCGCGCGCGCTTCGGCGGGCGCTTCCGAGCGTTTGCCGCTCTATCGGGCAACACCGGAACAAACCACGTCTGCTTTCCGGCAAAAGGGTTACACCATCCTCTGTGCGGGTATCCGCAATTCTGTCTCCATCTTTGAAAAGACGTTCCGCTATCCGCTTTTATTGGTGATCGGCGGCGAAAAACGCGGTATTTCCCGCACTTTTTTGGAAAAAGCGGATCAAATCGTCCGCATTGACTACGGGAGCGATTTTCGCGGTTCCCTCTCCTCCGCCGCTTCTGCTGCGGTGCTTGCTTTTGAACTTTACAGGCAAAACAGAAAATAAAAAAAGCCCCGTATAAGGGCTTTTTTATTTCCTTTATGAGAAAAGCTTTTTCAGATAACGAATATCGGGAGCCGTATAGGTTGCTCCGACCGTGTTTTCCTCTTTTGCGATCCAAAGGCAATCCATTCCCGCCGCGAGCGCACCGGCAACATCTTTTGTCGGGTCATTCCCCACAAACAGGCAATCCGATACCGAAAGCCCCATCCGATCCGCCGCCAAGCGAAAGATCGCGGGATCGGGTTTGTCGATCCCGACCTCTTCCGCAATCAAAATTTCCTCAAAATAGTCGGAAATGTTGACTTTTTCCAATTTCATGCGCTGAAAGTATGACCACCCGTTGGTAACGAGCGACATTCGCAACCCTTTTTGTTTGAGATCGGCAAGAACATCGACCGACCACGGAAACAGCTCCAAATTTTCGCATTGGCGGGTTCTCCATTGCGCTTCAAATTCCCTTTCGGTCGGCGGCGCGTTCCAAATCCCCCATTTTTTGCAAAACGGCGGATACAGCACGTCCTTTTGCTCCTTTTCGTGGCGCGGAATATGATAAACGATGTGGCGAACAGCGGCAATTTCCTCTTCGTTTCCGGCAAGATATATATCGGGATACTGCTCCGAAAAATCGCGGTACGCCTTTTGGAAGGCGGCGGATGTAGCGGTCAGCGTGTCATCCAGATCAAATAGAATCGCCCGATATGGATATTGTTTCACAGTTGTTCTCCTTTTTTGAATTGGGATAGTTTGGAAAGCAGAAATACGACGGCAAGATACCCGACGGCGACAGAACAAATGTCGGCGAGATAGTAGAGCGCCATCCAGAACAAGTCCGCAAAGCCTTGCGGCGCACCGAAAAAGACGTCGTAACGAATTCGCCCGATCAGGCGAAATACGGAAGGAATGCTCACGGCGGCAAGAACCGTTCCGTGCAAGAGGTTCAAGCGGCGGAAAAAGGATTGAACAGGCAATAGATTTTTTTGCATTTTCGCGGTACTTTCGCGTAAAAGCATCAGATAAACAATCAGGACGATTATGGCAAATTGCAACAGATCAAGCAGAATATCCATGCCGCTGTATCCGAGATTTTCCAAAAAGACCTCCCGTTCCGTTGCACCTACCGTCATCAGGCTTCCCACCGCCAAGCTTCCGAGATAGCGGATCAACGCCGCTCCCGAATAGCACCCGAGAAACGGAAGCGTTCCCTTCAGTCCGAAGCGCAAAGCAAGCAAAACGGTAAACGCGATTGCGTTCCAATAGATCAAGAAGAAAATCAACGCTTGAAACAAATCCCAAAGCGTTGGGAAAATGGTTTCGGAAACGAGGACGTCCCCCGTTGCCCAAACCGAAATCGGCGTGCAGACCGCGAACGTCAAAACGGAAAGCGCCGACAAAATCACGCTTCCGATCACGGTAAGTCTTTTTTTCATCACGTTCTGTCACCTCTTTTTCCGAAATTGCATAACATAAAACAGACTGTAATTCTTTTTTTCGGGAGTTCACCAATGAAAAAAGCCTCCCAGATTCTCCCCATGGAGATCACCATGGATAGCGCAGCCATGCTGAAAACCGTTCGGGAGTTGAACGGTCGGTATCCGTTTCTCACGGTCACAACCCTCGGCAAAAGCATTCTCGGGAAAGAAATACCCGTTCTGATCATCGGGCACGGAAAGAAAAAAGCGCTCTACGTCGGTGCGCACCACGGAATGGAATGGATCACCGCCAATTTGCTGCTGCGCTTCGTCAACGAGTTTTGTGAGCTCTGCCAAGCGGATCGAACCGTTTACCGCCTCAATCTTTCCCACCTTTTGCAAACCTATTCCATTCACGTTGTTCCCATGCTCAATCCCGACGGCGTGGACTACGCGATCCACGGGACAACGCCCGCAAACCCGCTCTACAACCGCGTGATCGGCATGAACGGCGGAAGCGACGATTTCAGTCGCTGGCAGGCAAACGCGCGGGGCGTTGACCTCAACCACAACTATAACGCAGGCTTCGCGGAATACAAACGACTGGAAGAACGGGAGAAAATTCCCTGCGGCGCTCCGACCCGGTTTTCCGGTCAGGAACCCGAGTCCGAACCCGAGGTTCGGGCGCTCTGCAACTACATCCGCTTTCATGTCCCGATCAAGCCGATTTTAACGCTTCATACGCAAGGCGAAGAAATCTATTGGAAGAGCCGCGGAAAAACGGTTTCCGGAAGCGAAGCACCCGTCCGCAAGTTGGCAAGCCTTTGCGGCTACACGATGAACGAAGCGAAAGGGCTTGCTTCCTATGGCGGATTGACCGATTGGTGCATCGAAACCTGCAACATTCCCGCCGTCACGCTCGAATGCGGGAAAGGAACGAACCCGCTTCCCGTTTCGGCGTTCTTCCCGATCTACGCCCGCTTGCGCGAAGTTTTGTTCGTCTCGCCGACGCTTTTTTGAGAAACTTATTGCGAAAAGTACCGTGTTTTATTGCAAATCCACGCGATTTCGCACGCCTTTTGCCAGGAAAGACCGAATATTTTCCTCCAACTCTTCGAGCAGTCTCATTCTCGTTTCGTAAGCGCCCCACGCCATGTGCGGGGTCAGGATCACGTTCGGATCGGATTTGATCGCGTAAAACGGGTGATCGGTCGGGAACGGTTCTTTTGAATAAACGTCCACCCCGAGCCCGCCGAGCCTTCCCTCTTTGATTGCGGCGGCAAGCGCCGCTTCGTCGGTCACGGCACCGCGCGCGACGTTGACAACGATCGCCGTGGGTTTCATCATGGCGATATGTGCCGCGTCAAGAAGATTGGCGGTTTCTTCGTTCAGCGGCGTGTGAACCGAAAGAATATCCGATTTCCGGCAAATCTCTTCCAAACTCACGCATTCCCGCTCCGAAATCGACGTCCGTTTATGCACAAGCACGCGGCAACCGAGCGCGTCAGCGACCTTCGCAACCTGCCGACCGATATTCCCGTAACCGATGATCCCCCATGTTTTTCCCGCAATTTCATGGAAAACGGGAGTCAGGCGATTGGCAATACCCGATCGGGAGTATGCTCCGCTCCGCACATAGGCTCCGAACGTTTCCAACTTTGTCATCAACGACAAAACCATGCTCACGGTCAGTTGCGCCACGCATTGGGTGGAATACCCGACCACGTTGCACACCGCGATCCCATGGGCGCGGCAGTAGGCAAGATCAATGTTGTCAAAACCCGTTGCCGTTTCGCAGATCAATTCCAAATCGGTTGCCCGCGCGAGGATTTCCGATGTAAGCCGAACCTTGTTCAAAATCGCGATCTGCGCGCCGGCAAGGTGCTCCGCCGCGTTCTGTGCGGTGGTCTCACGATAAACGGTCAATTTCCCGAACGCACCGAAACGGGAGAGATCGAGATCGTCGCCGAGTGCGCCGGCATCCAACACCGTAATTCGTTTCATTTGAGTTTCGCAGTCTTGTCAAACGCCGCTTTGACAGCGCCCATGACGGCTCCCCGAAACGCGCTGTTCTCCAATGCGTGCACACCGGCAATGGTCGTTCCGCCGGGACTGCACACCGCGTCTTTGAGCGCGGCGGGATGTGCATGGGTCTCCAAAAGCATTTTCGCGGCTCCTTCGAGCGTTTGCGCCGCGTAAAGCAACGCCTGTTCACGCGGCAAGCCGCACTCCACGCCGCCATCCGCCAGAGCTTCGGCAAACAGATAGACGAACGCGGGTCCGCAACCCGAAAGCGCACCCGCGGCGTCGATCAACCGTTCGGGAATGCGATCGAACCTTCCAGCCGAGGCAAGCCCCGAAAGAAAACCGTTGATCTCTTCGTCGGTCGCGTTTTCTGCGGTATAGACGATCATTCCTTCGCCAACAAGAACCGGCGTATTCGGCATGATGCGGATGATGGGGAGATCGCACCCCGCAAGCTCGCGAATACGCGCAACAGCGGTGCCTGCCGCCATGCTGACTATCACAAACCGATCCTTCCTTGCGCGGAAAATCGGAGTGATCTCTTCAAAAAGCGCGGCAAGCCCTTGCGGCTTCACGGCAAGAAAAACATAGTCGCTGTTCCCGGCGATCTCCTTTGCCGAGGAAACGACCGCGCCCGTATCTTTTGCGATCCGCTTGACCTTTTCCGCATCCGTATCGCAAACCGCGAGTGAGCCGGCGGAGAGGGCTTTTGCGGCGGCTGTCGCAAGTGCGCCGCCCATGTTCCCGCATCCGATAAACCCGAATTTGAATTTACTCATCTTTTTTCCTCTGTCTTTCTTCTTTCAGCGTATTTGTCCGTTTCCGCGGATGATGTATTTATAAGTTGTCAGTTCTTCCAACCCCATTGGACCGCGGGCATGCATTTTTTGCGTGGAAATACCGATTTCGCATCCGAGTCCGAATTCCCCGCCGTCGGTAAAGCGAGTAGACGCGTTCACATAGACCGCCGCACTGTCCACAGCGGCGGTAAAGAGGGCTGCCGCTTCCGCGTTCTCGGTCACGATCGCGTCGCTGTGGTGCGTGGAATGACGTTCGATATGCCGGATCGCATCGTCCACGCCGTCAACGACCCCAACGGCGAGCACATAGTCGAGAAATTCGGTGTCAAAGTCGGTGTCGCCTGCGGGTTTCCCGCCGATGATGGCGTATGCTTCCGGGTCACAGCGAAGTTCCACGGGCGTTTTCCCGCCCGAGGTGCGGTCGTCGGTCAGTCGTTTGCGCAGTTTCGGCAAGAACTCCTTGGCGATCGAACGATCGACCAAGCAAACTTCCTCGGCGTTGCAGACCGAGGGACGGCTTGTTTTCGCGTTTTCGATAATGTTAAGCGCCTTCTCCTGATCCGCCGATCCATCCACAAAAACGTGGCAGATCCCCGTTCCCGTTTGAATACACGGCACTTTTGCCTGATCCACGCAGGCGCGAATCAATCCGGCTCCGCCGCGCGGGATCAGAAGATCCACGCAATCGGTCGCCGTCATCAGTTCGGTCGCGCTCGCGCGGGACGTGTCGGGAACGATGTTCAAAAAGGTTTCGGGCAGACCGAGCGAGGCAAGCCCGCTCCGCATCGCTTTCATGATCGCGCAGGAAGAGCTGTACGCTTCCTTCCCGCAGCGCAGAACGCAAACGTTTCCGCTTTTCAGCGCAAGCGCAGCCGCGTCGGAAGTCACGTTGGGACGGCTCTCGTAAATGATCGCAACAACGCCCATCGGGATCCGTACTTTTTCCATTTTCAACCCGTTCGGGCGAGTGAAACGGTTGATGATTGTTCCAACGGGATCGGGTAGAGCCGCCACTTCCCTGATTCCCGCCGCCATGCCGCGGACGCGATCCGCCGAGAGGCGCAGGCGATCCTGCATGACTGTGTTCATGGTGTCCCGAACCGCAGAAAGGTCCTCGGCGTTTGCCGCGAGAATTTTATCCGTTTCTGCTTCCAAAGCGTCCGCCATTACAAGCAGGGCGTTATTCTTTTCCTCCGTTGAAAGAAGCGCCAACTGTCCTTTGACCGCTTTTGCTCCTTCCAAAACCTCTCTCGTTGTCATTTTCGTTTCTCCTTTGCGTAAAACCGGGTTCCGACCGTTTTTCCGTCCGTCAATTCGTAGATCATTTCGGGGTCGGCGCCGTTCATAATAACCATGTCAACTCCGTTTTCCATGCAGATCTCTGCGGCGTGCAGTTTGGTTTTCATGCCGCCCGTTCCGAGCGCGGATCCTTTTCCCCCGCCGAGGGAACGAACCTCGTCGGTGATCTGCCGCACTTCGGGGATCAACTTCGCGTCCGCGCATCTGTGCGGATCGGCGGTGTAAAGACCGTCGATGTCGGAAAGCAGGATCAGCAGGTCCGCGTTGACGCTCACGGCAACCATTGCGGAAAGCGTGTCGTTGTCGCCCACTTTGATCTCGTCGGTCGCGATCGTGTCGTTCTCGTTGATCACGGGGATCGCCCCAAGCTCCAACAGGCGCAGAATGGTGTTGTGAAAATTCGTGAGCCTGTCCTCGTGTCCGAAATCATCGCCCGTGAGCAGGATCTGCGCCACAGTATGGTGGTATTCCGAAAACAGACGATCGTAAATATACATCAGCTCGCTTTGCCCCACGGCAGCAGCCGCCTGCTTGGTGGGAATATCGCTGGGACGTTCTTTGAGAGCGAGTTTCCCCACACCCATTCCGATCGCGCCCGAGGTGACAAGGAGCACTTCATGCCCCGCGTTCTTCAAGTCCCCCAACACGCGGCAAAGGAGTTCGACGCGGCGCAGGTTAAGCTGTCCCGTTTCATGCGTGAGCGTTGACGTTCCGATTTTAATGACGATTCTCATACGATTTTTTCCTTATTTTCCAAATCAATAAACTTATTCTTATATTATACAAGAAAAAATCCGCCTTGTCAATAGGTTTCGGAACGGATTGTCCCATTCCGCTCAAATTTGTACGCGCTGTAAATTTTTCGCGACGGTTGACAATCGGAAAAGAATATGGTAAAATAAATAGCGGCGGAAACCCGCACATGACAAAGTAAAGGATATGGAATTTTGAAAAGGCATTTGTTATACAATTTTTTCAACGGAAGTCGGGATCGTCCCGACGCAAAACGGGAGGATACCACCCCGACTCTGCGCTATTTCTTCAAGTTGCTCGCGAGAAAATTCTGGCGCCTGCTTTCACTCAATTTGATGATGCTCCCCCTCTCGCTCCCGCTCCTCGCGGCGGTGATGATCTATACGAACGTCCACACAACCCCAACGCAGCAAAGCGCGCTGTTTGCCCCGCTTTTCGGCGCAAGCATGATCGAATCGACTCCGAAAAGCGACTTCTTGCTTGACCTTTTCGGCGCGCAATGGCTCGTTCCGAGCTACAACACGACGGGAACCTACGTCGGCATCGGCATTTGCATCGCGTTTTTGGCGCTGACCTTCGGTTGGCAGAACATCGGCTCGACCTACATTTTGCGAGGCTTGGTGCGCGGTGACGCCGTCTTCCTCGGTCCCGATTATTTCTACGCGATCAAGCGAAATTGGAAACAGGGCTTTTTCCTCGGGTTGATCGATTTCATTATTTTATTCCTGCTCGGTTTCGACATTCTCTATTTCTATTTCCGCACGGGATCGTTCTTCATGGACGTTATGTTCTTCGCTTCCTGTGCGCTCGCGATCCTCTATTTCTTCATGCGGTTCTATCTCTATCTCTTGCAGATCACCTTCCATCTTTCCATCCGCAAAATTCTGAAAAACGCTCTGATCTTCACCACCCTCGGCATCAAACGCAACCTTATGGGAGCTCTCGGCTTGATCCTTCTCACGGCGATCAACATCGGTTTCGTTCTTCTGATCGCTCCCACGGGAGGTCTGCTCGGCGTCGGATTGATCCTTCCCCTGCTTCATTATCTCGCCGTTGCCGGCTTCATCCAAGTTTATGCCGCATATCCCGTGATCGACCGCTATATGATTGCGCCGTACCGCAAAGCCGGCGATGCGAACGAGGAAACGGAAAACCCGGAACCGATCGAAGCGCCCGACGAGCCTTCTTCAACCGATCCCGAGTAATTCCCCGACCGTAACAAATTCATAACCGAGCGCCTGAAGTTTCGGAATGAGAATTTCCAAAGCTTCGGGCGTTTTGCTATGATAGCCGATAAAATCGTGCATCAGGATAATATCCCCCGGTTTGACCGCCGACAACACCCGCCGGACGATCGCGTTCTCGTCCTTCACGTCCCAATCGCGCGTGTCAAGACTCCAAAGGATCGTTTCATAACCGTTGCGGCAAACGATCTCAACCAAGCCGGAATCCAAGGAGCCTTCGGGCGGTCGGAACAACCGCGGACGTTGCCCGCAAACCCGTTCGATCGCGTCGGCGCAGGCTCTCATCTCCTTTTTGGCACGTTCCTCGCCAATTCCGCGCAACCGATGATGGGAAAACGTATGGTTTCCGATCTCGTGTCCTCTTGCCGCCACTTCTCGCGCCGCGTTGGGATAGTTTTCAACGTTCACACCGATCATGAAAAAGGTCGCGCGAACGTGATAGCGGTCTAAAATATCCAGAATACGTGGCGTGAGTTTCGGGTGCGGACCGTCGTCGAAGGTCAGGGCAATTCGGCTTGTTTCGGTGGGAACCGACCGAAAGCCGAATGCGGCGGATGGAATCGTCAGGGCATGAAATGATCCGAAAACGACGGACAAAAGCAGAACAAATATCGGAAAGTACCGTAAAATTCGCCGTTTCATAGAATATTTAATATCGAATTTCAAGCAAATCAAGCATGGGAAGCGAGTTCGTCCGGCGTTCCGAAGCGATACCCTTGCGACTTCAATTCGCGAATCACATCGCCGAGTACTTTCGCGTTGGTCGCGGAGGTCGGATGCAATAGCATGATTTCCCCATTGTGAACGTTATCCAAAATGATCTTTTTTGCTCTTTCGGGCGATATTTGGCGATTGTTGTCCCAATCCGCATAGGCAAAGCTCCAAAAAACGGTCCGATATCCGTTTCGGGAGAGACATTCCATGTTTGCGCGGCTGAAACGTCCTTCGGGAGGGCGATAGAAACGAGGCATCTCCTCTCCCGTCAGATTCCGGTAGTCGTCTTCCAGCGTGTGAAGCTCTTTGAGAAGCACCTCGTCGCTCACGGTGCTCATGTCCTTGTGGTGCGCCGTGTGGTTGGCAACGGTGTGCCCTTCCGCGCGCATCCGCTTGACGAGTTCCGGATTTTTTTCGATCAGATTTTCGAGGATAAAAAACGTTCCCTCCACGTTCTCCTCCCGCAAAATGTCCATAATTTTGGAAATGTTCCCATTTTCGTATCCCGCGTCGAAAGTCAGGTAAACCACGCGATCCGCGCTTTCCTCATTGACGCGGCGATCCAGATATACTCCGCCGAACTCCTCGACAAACGAAAGGCTCGGATCGGCGGAAGGTTGTTTATGATCCTTTACGTGAACGCAATACCAACTGTAAGTTCCCACTTCGTTGGCTTGTGCGGCAAAAGGAAGCAACGTTGACACGGCAAGAACGGCAAACAACACATAGAAAACAAGCATGGAATGACCCGAAGGTTTCATTTTTCGTTTTTCTCCTTTTCGTTTTGCTTTTTCACAATTCGAAACCCAACGATAGATTTCCCGAAAAAATCGGCTGTACTCTTTGAAATTGTTGTTAAAAGCGCCTCTTTTTGCGAAAAGTACCGCAAAATTCGCGCAAAAAGAAAAATCGAACGGCTCTTGACAAATCATGCAAAAACAGGTATAATGAAGGATAGAAACGAACCGACCGAAAAGGAGCCGAGAATGGAAAAAATTTTGATTGCCATGAGCGGCGGTGTGGATTCCAGCGTTGCCGCTTTTTTAATGAAAGAACAAGGCTTTGACTGCGTCGGCGTCACCATGAAACTTTTCGGCGGCGAGGAACTCGGGATCAAAAAAGACCATTCCTGCTGTTCGCTCGACGACGTGGAGGACGCCCGAAGCGTCGCAATGCGGTTGGGAATTCCCTACTATGTTTTCAACTTTTCGGATCGCTTCCGCGAATGTGTGATCGACCGATTTATCGGCGCCTATGAAAACGGAGAGACCCCAAACCCCTGCATTGACTGCAACCGTTTTCTGAAATTCGATGCACTGTTCCGTCGGGCACGCGAACTGGGTTGCGAACGGATCGCAACAGGACACTACGCAAACATCCGTTTCGACGAAGCAAGCGGACGTTACCTGCTCGAAAAAGCGGCGGACGCTTCCAAGGATCAAAGCTACGTGCTTTGGTCGATGACGCAGGAACAGCTCGCGCACACGTCTTTCCCGTTGGGGTCTTTCAAAAAAGAGGAAACGCGGCGGATCGCCGAGCAAAACGAATTTATCAACGCGCAAAAACACGACAGCCAGGATATTTGTTTTGTGCCGGACGGAGACTACGCCGCATTCGTGGAACAAACGACCGGAAAAACCTACCCGCAAGGCGATTTTCTGACCGAGGACGGCAAAAAGCTCGGCAAACACAAGGGTTTGATCCATTATACCGTCGGTCAGCGACGCGGTTTGGGATTGGCATTGCCGGAACCGCTCTACGTCGTTCGCCTCGATCTCGAACACAACAACGTCATTCTGGGGCGTAACGAAGCGCTGTTTTCGCGTGAGCTGACGGCAAACGAGATCAATTTGATCGCCGTGCCGAAGCTGGAAATGCCGCGCCGCCTGAAAGCGAAAGTCCGCTACCGCCAACGGGAAGAATGGGCAACCGTTGAGCAAACCGCCAACGACACGCTGCGCGTGGTCTTTGACGAACCGCAACGAGCGATCACAAAGGGGCAATCCGTGGTTCTCTACGACGGCGACGTCGTCTTTGGCGGCGGCATTATCAAAGAAACGGAATGACCGTCGTCATTCCGTTTCTTTTTTCAGCTGTATTTTTTTTTCGATTCCTGATAGAGCTTGGAAATGTCTTTCAGGATCTCGATTTCGGTGAAAGCTTTGTGATAAACGATGTTGGTCTCTCGGATCATGCTCAAATTTTCAATGGGAAGCGCCACGATTTTTCCCTTTCGCAGTTCGTCCATGCAGGCACTCTTGGCAAGGATTGAAACGCCGAAATCTTTACGGATCAAATCCTTGATCGTGGCAATGTTGTCCACTTCGAGGATCACGTTGTAATTCTGAATCGAGTCGTTGATGCTTTCCAGCGTCGCTTCAAACTGAACGCGCGTTGCGGATGTAGGCAACCGCATGATCATCCGTTCTTTTTTCAACTCGTTCAGCGTAACCATGGATTGGTGCGCCAACGGATGATTGGGAGAGACCACGCAAACCAGATAATCGGTGTCGAGCATCAGAGAAAACAGGTCGTTGCCGGACGGCTTTCCTTCCACGACCGCAAGATCAAGTTCGTAATTCTCCAATTTGTCATAAAGATTTTTAATTGTGTCAGTAATAATTGTTATCGTAATTCCCTTTTCTTCATTGCTGTATTTTGCCAGAACTTCGGTGATCAAATTGTTCTCGGCGGTGTGTGTAATACCGATGCGAAGGTTGGTAATGTTTTTTGCGGTATCGGTCAGACGCAGGCGCATTTTGCTATACATCGCCTGAAATCGGCGTGCATAACGCACGGCAATCTCACCCTGCGGCGTTAATTTGATCTCATGTTGCCCGCGAATGATGAGCTTGACGCCGAGCTCTTCTTCCAGCGATCGGATGTGATGACTCACGGCAGGTTGTGTGAGCGACAGTCGTTCCGCCGCTTTGGTAAAGCTTTTCTCTTCCGCAACGGCAAGTAAGGTTTCTGTTTTAACATCCAACATTTTGTTCTTCCTCCTATCCTATAAGAAATGTTTATGACATCCAAAAAAAATATAACTTGACTTTATTGTTCAAATAGTATATCATATATTAACCATTATTTCAAGTCTTTTTTGAAATTTATGAAAGGATTTTTTCAATGCTCTCCGCAATTCACAATTCGCTTTTCGGGCTCACAACCATTCCCTCCACGATCGTTTCTGTCGCGATCATGGTTTTTGCGGGATTTCTGATGACCCGTCTCGGTAAGCTTCTGCGTTTACCGAATGTTTCCGCCTATATCATCGCGGGAATATTGATCGGTCCTTTCGTGCTCGATCTGATCCCCGATACCGTGATCGACGGCATGGGCTTTATTCCCGACCTCGCGTTGGCTTTTATCGCGTTCAGTACAGGTGAATTCTTCCGCTTCTCCGTGCTCAAAAAGAGCGGCGCAAAAACCGTTATCATCATGCTCATGGAGGCAACCCTCGCCTCGGTTCTCGTGTTCGTTTTAGCGCGCGCCATTCTCCATTTGAACATCGCGTTCTCCATTGTTCTCGCTTCGCTCGCTTCGGTCTCTTCGTTGACTTCGACCATGATGACCATTCGGCAAACGGGAGCGAAAGGCGAGTTTGTAACCAACCTTTTGCAAGTGGTGGCGTTGGATAACATTTTCAGCCTGTTCGCCTACGGAATTGCGATTTCCGTTGCCATGACGATCGTAACGGGAACCAACAGCTTCAACGCATGGGATATCGCGCGCCCGATCCTCATCAACCTTGCTGTGATGTTGGTCGGATGCCTGTTCGGCGTTCTGATGAAAATTATGATGCCGAAAAAACGCTCCACCGACAACCGCTTGATCATTTCCGTCGGGATCCTTTTCGCCTTTTGCAGCATTTGTTCGATCATCAATGTTTCTCCCCTGCTCGGCTGTATGGCAATGGGAACGGTCTACATCAACATCACCGACGACGACAAACTCTTCAAACAGCTTAATTATTTCAGTCCGCCGTTGCTTCTGCTCTATTTTGTCCGTTCGGGTGCAAGCCTGAATATGAAAGTACTTTTTGGCAAAGTCGGCGCGTTCGGAGCCACCCCCATTGTTGTCATCGGGATCCTTTATCTGGTGTTCCGAGTATGCGGAAAATATCTCGGAGCCTTTCTCGGTTCTCTCGCCTCGCGGCGCAGTCCGAAAGTGCGAAACTACCTCGGAATGGCGCTGATCCCGCAATCCAGCGTTGCGATCGGACTCGCAACGCTGGCGCAACGATCCTTTGAATCCATTGGAACAGAGGAAGGTTTCATCATGGCGGATGCCCTGCTCGCCATGGTTCTTGCGGCAAGCGTCCTGCATGAATTGATCGGACCGTCCACGGCAAAAGCCGCGCTCTACCTTTCCGGCTCCTATTCGGATAAACTCGAAGACCTCGTTCAGGTGGACGAAAAAACGCCGGACGGCATACCGAAACCGCCTGTTGAACTTCTGATCGAACGGATCCACGCGATCCAGCAAACACTTCCGCCGCCCACTCTCGCGGCGGAAAACGAAAAAGCCTTTACAGAGGCGGCGGAAGAGCACCACGAGGCGATTTTCCAAAGACGACAGCGTCGACATTGGTCCCGACGATGACGGGTTCGTTTTCGTAAATATTATCTTCAAAAAAACAATCTCGAAAGGAAAAAACCATGATTGATCCTATTGCAAATTTACTCCATGACTGGTCGAACGATGCGGGACGTATTATTTTCCGCGTTTTAATCTCGCTGCTTCTTTCGGCATTCCTCGGCTGTGAACGTTCTAGCAAGCGGCACGCCGCAGGATTGCGCACCTTTATCGTCGTTTCCCTCGCGTCCACGGCGTCGATGCTCATCGACATCTTTCTTTTCCCTGCCGGAATCCCGATCGTTTCGGCGGCAACACTGATCGGGATTGCGATCATCACGGTCAATTCCATTTTGTACAGTTCGCGCAACCAGATCAAAGGACTCACGACATCTGTCGGGCTTTGGGCGTGCGCGGTGCTCGGACTTTCCGTTGGCGCGGGACTTTATACCCTGACGCTCATTCTGTTTGCGGCATTGCTTGTTTCCCTCTCGCTTTTTCCGAAATTCGAACGGTATCTCAAAAACCGATCCAACCATTTTGAAGTTCACTTGGAATTGAAAAATGCCGCACATCTGCCGAACTTTGTTTCCACCATCCGCGAACTGGGGCTTCGGATCGATGATATTGAAATGAACCCCGCATACGTCAGCTCCGGTTTGAGTGTTTATTCCATCTCGATTTCGATCAGCAGCGAGGAGCTGAAAAAGTACAAAACGCACGCGGAAATCATTGATGCGCTCCGCACGTTGGACTACATCTACCACATCGAAGAAATGAACTGATTGTCCGCAACAGAAAAGAAAAGAACGGAAAGCACGGTGCTTTCCGTTCTTTTCTGTGTTTTTTAGAGAGGGTAAAAACAAGATCAGCGTTTCAGACACAAAAACAATCATTTCGGACATAGACTTTCCACAGTTCGGATGATACAATAAAAATGAATAAAAAGAAAGGAGTATCTGCCGATGAAACGAAACCGTCCCTATATTCCTGCCGAAATCCGCATTCTGCCCATGTCCGAAACCGATCTGCTTACCGAAAGCACGGATTTTTTGATGGAAGCCAATCAAGGCAACGACATTATCATTTCTTGGTAAAGCAAAAACACAAATAATGAAAAAAGAGAGGTTTACATGATGAAATATCCCTTTGGTCGGGTCATTTTGCTTCTTTCGCTGTGTGCCGCGTTGTGCTTTTCCGGCATCCCGCTTGCTTTTGCGGATACCCCAGCCGATTATTTGCCCGTAACTTTTGTATCTTCCAACGGTACGCCCACCAACGCCGACGCAAACGCCGATCCCGCCGTAGTGTTTGCGGACAACACAGCCTATTATGCCGCAAAGAACGCTGTGGAAGGTGTGATCATTGTCGGAGAATTGGATGATTTCTATGTGATCAACCGCATCACCGTCCGAACGCCGGGTGCCATGAGCAATCGCACGAGAAATTCCTATCTCGAAGGATCGACCGACGGCGAAGTTTGGGTCACGTTGGCGCAACAGACAAACGCTTCCGACGGGAACGGGGATCAGACGTTTGTTCTTCCCGTTTCCAACGGAGGCGCCTATCGCTACATCCGCATTCGTCAGAACGATGCCTATAAGAACTATGATTTTTACGTGATGTCGGTGCTTGTGGAAGGTGAGGCAAGCGGTGAGAAGCGTCGGCTTCCCATCGCTTTCGTGGAGTCCAACCACCGCGGCGACCGCGATCCGTCGCACAGTTTCCTCGATGACGAGGTCGATTACCATGCCATCGGCGCAGCGCTTCAGGGCGGCGGTTGTGAACCGATCTACGGGATCGGACGTTTTTCGGAGCCGAGCAAAATCACAAAAATCATCGTTCGCTCGCCCGCCACTTCCGCGGGAAGAATGCGCTCGGTCAAGCTCATGGCGTCGCGGGACGGTGAGGTTTGGGATTTGTTGGCAACCGGTCCTTTTTCGGTCGAGACAAATACCGTTTACACCTTCCCCGTTGAATCCGACGTCCTGTATCGCTTCATTCGCTATGAACAGGATGACTATTGTGCCTCACAGGGATGGTGGTTCGGCATCGGAAGCGTTTTGGTGGAAGGCATCGGCATTTCCGAGTTGCAAGACGCGACCTTTGTGGGCTATCAGTTTTCAACAAGCGTGACCGACACTTATTCGATCCGCTTCGTCTGCACGTTGAATCAAATCGACTATGATCGGGTCGGCGTTAAAATATCCGCTTCGGCACAGGACGGAGAGACCCGCTTTTATCAAGTTCCGATCAATACCGTTTATCATTCGATTTTGGGAACGGTAAACGGAGAGCAAACCGAAATCTTCGCTTCGGAGTTTGGCGCGACCTACCTTTATACCGTGGTTTTGCAAAACGTTCCCGCAACCATGGGGTTGATTACATTTGACGTCATCCCTTATGTAGTAAAGAACGGAGAAGAAACGGAGAGTATCGGTATGCAAATTGTGTTGGACGGTGCGGAACCCGCGCAGATCACCGCGTTTAACCTTTCGGAAAATCGAAGCAACCTGAAAGTTTCGGGTAGAAGTTCCGCGTTGGCGGATGGGATCGCCTGCGATTTCACCGCCTCCGGCATTGAATTCAACGCGATCCTCGCCGGAAATCTCTTTCTGAAAGTAACTTGCGATTCCACAACCTATTATACCCTGTATCTCAACGGCGAACGGCAACCGCAAAGGTTGACTTTTACAGCCGGAACCGCAACATACACCGTTGCCGAAAAACTGCCCGCAGGAAGCTACAACGTGAAATTGGTCAAGCAAACGCACGTGGCACATAGTCTTTCCGCGTTGGTTGAGGTGAGAATGTGCGGAAACTTTACCGCCGCACCGCAGGAAAAAGATCATTATATCGAATTTATCGGCGATAGCATTACCTGCGGTTACGGTGTGGTCGGCTACCCCGCAAACGGCGTGTCCTATTACGGAACCGCGGAATATTGCGACGCAACGCAAGCCTACGCCTACAAAACCGCCGACCTGCTCGGAACGGATTATTCCATGGTTTCGGTTTCGGGTTGGGCAGTTCTTTCCGGCGGGAATAACTGCATTCCCGAAATTTACGACAAAACCTGTTGGCGGCGCGGAGATGCGCTTTACACGCCAACCAAAACCCCCGACGTCGTTGTGGTAAACCTCGGAACCAACGATCGCGGAATGGCAAACTACGAGTCCGATTTTGTGAGTGAAGCGGAAGCCTTCCTCGCGCAAATACGGGCAATGTATCCCAACGTGAAAATTGTGTGGGCATACGGCGCCATGATGAGCGGCGACGCACTTGCAAATTTTGAGGGAAAGCTAAACACGATCCTGACCGACATGGGCGGCGAAAGCGCCGGTTATTATGCCGTCAAAGTTGCTTATGACCAAAGCGCCGGAAACGGTCACCCGAGCGCCGCCGGACATACCGCCGCGGCGGAAGATTTGGCAAATTTCCTGACCGCAAACAGGCTTTTGAATGAACTTGCATCATAAGCACATCAAGTTTCCGCCATACACAAAGGGCGCCGTTCGGCG
>JAGAEA010000011.1 GCA_017613355.1 Clostridia bacterium | reverse complement strand
CGGAATTTTCCGAGCCCCGACGTCTTTCGGTTATTCATCAAAGATCGAGAGCCACGAGATCGTCCCACGTTTCGCGGCGAACGGCAACCGTCGCCTCGCCACCGTGGAGCATGACCACGGGCGGACGGGGAACACGGTTGTAGTTGGATGCCATCGAGTAGTTGTAGGCGCCCGTTGTCAGGCAGGCGAGCAGGTCGCCGCGCGCGATCGAGCGGGGAAGCAAAACGTTCTTTTGCAGAATGTCGCCGCTCTCGCAACACCGACCGACTACATCGGCGGTCAATTCGCGCGCCTCGTTCATTTTCAGCGCGGGCAGGATCGTGTAGGCGGAGCCGTAGAGTGCATAGCGGATATTGTCGGTCATACCGCCGTTTACCGAAACGTAAGTGCGGTAACCCGGAACTTCTTTCACCGAACCCACGGTGTAAACCGTCATGCCCGCGTCCGCGACGATCGAGCGCCCGGGCTCGAAACAGATTTCGGGACGTTTGATGCCCAGCTCGTCCGAAAGGTGACCGACAAACGTACCGATCTCACCAATGGTTTTCGGAATGTCGAGTTTCGGATTTTTCGCGGTGTAGGGAACGCCGAAGCCGCCGCCGAGATTGAGCATGGGGGCTTCAAAACCGTATTTTGATTTTACCAACGCAATGAAACGGAGCATGATGTCCGCCGCGCGGAGAAAGATGTCCGGCTCGAACACCTGCGAACCGATGTGCGAATGGAAACCGCATAACACGGTATTTTTTAGAGAAAGCGCCAGTTTCGTGGCTTTTTCCGCTTCTCCCGTTGGGATTCCGAAACCGAATTTGGAATCGACTTTTCCCGTGGCAACCGCTTCAAAAGTATGCGGATCGATACCCGGTGTGAGACGGAGCAGAATATTTTGACGGATTCCGCGCGCGGCTGCTTCGCGGTCGATCGCGAGCAGTTCCTCGCTGCTGTCCGAAACGAAGTAACCAACGCCTGCGTCCATCGCGGCGCGAATGTCGTCGTCGGATTTGTTGTTGGAATGGAAAAACGCGTTTTCCATGGGATATCCCGCGCACACGGCTGTGTGAATTTCCCCGGGAGACACCACGTCGATCCCCATGCCTTCCTCGCGCATGATTTCATAGATATACTTGTAGGATGCCGCTTTGGAGGCGTAGAGAACACGGCAACGACCGCCGAACGCGTCCTTCACGGCGGAAAGATACGCACGGCAACGTGCGCGGATGTGATCCTCATCCATTAAATATAAAGGCGTACCGAACCGTTTTGCAAGCACTTCCACGTCCTGCCCGCCAAGGCAAAGATGCCCTGCGTTGTTCACGGAAAGGTTTTCGCAAATCAAATCATTCTCATATCGCATAATCAAAGCATTTTTGCCCGCAATTCGGCGGGAGAGAGGGGAGAGAGATCGGCGGGAGCAATGTCAAACACGGTCTTGCAACCAACCTCGCCGCGGCGGTTCAAGCGGTCGATCGCGCGTGCCAACGCCACGAGGACACCCGCTGTGAATTCGGGGTTGGAATCGAGTTTGAGACTGTATTCGATCACGTGGGTGTGCGTGCCGTTTCCGGTCTTACCCGTGCGGATGACCGAGCCGCCGTGGGGAAGTCCCGCATGGTTTTTCGCCATCTCTTCGGCGGAAATGAAGGTCACGGTCGTGTCGTAATCCGAAAAATAGTTGGGCATTTCCTTGATCTCGCGTTCGATGCGGGCGAGATCGGCGCCTTCCTCTGCAACTACAAAGCATTCGCGCGTGTGTTTTTCGCGCGTGGTGAGAACGGGATTTTTACCCGCGCGCACCGCTTCCACGGCGGCGGGAACGGGAACGGTATATTGCCGCGCGTCCTTCACACCCTTAATGCGGCGGATCGCGTCCGAATGTCCTTGGCTCACGCCGCGACCCCAGAACGTGTAGTCCTGCCCCTCGGGAAGGATCGCCGAGGCATAGAGGCGGTTCAGCGAGAACATTCCGGGATCCCAACCGCCCGAGATCAGAGCGGTATGTTCGTTTGCCCGCGCGGCGGCGTCCACGGCGTCGAAATGCGAGGGGATCTTCGCATGGGTGTCGAAGCTGTCCACCACGTTGAAATCTTTGGCGAGGGCAGGGGTCATTTTGGGAAGGTCTGTCGCGCTTCCGCCGCAAATGATGAGAACGTCAATGTCGTTCTTGTGGGAAAGAATTTCGTCAACGGAATACACCGGAGTTTTTCCGGCGGGATGTACCGACGACGGGTCGCGGCGGGTGAAAATGCCCGTCAAGGTCGCGTCCGCGTTTTGAAGAACGGCGGCTTCAACGCCTTTTCCAAGGTTGCCGTAGCCATAAATTGCGAGTTTCATACAGTGGGGATCTCCTCTCTCTTCGGGGTGGATAAAATACTGTTCATGTCATATAGCCCTGCCGAACGACCTGCAAGGAAAGCGGCGGCGGCAAGCGCGCCTTCGGCGAAGAGGGCGCGGCTGTACGCCTCGTGGCGAAGGGTAATGATTTGGTTCTGTGTGCCGATCATCACTTCGTGCTCTCCCACGATGTTGCCCATGCGAACGGCGTGAATTCCGATTTCGTCTGGCGTCCGTTTTCCCATGCCGCTTCTGCCGAGGTTCAACGTAGCGGCGGGGCGGACTTCGCGGATCGCTTCGGCAATGGCAAGCGCGGTTCCGCTCGGAGCGTCCACTTTGCGATCATGGTGCTTTTCGATGATCTCGATTTCCGCTTCGGGGAAAGCGGCGGCGGTCTTTTTTGCAAGCTCGATGAGAACCGCGATGCCGAGCGAATAGTTCGCCGCATAGAAAACGGGAATTTTGCGCGCGGCTTTGGCAATGTCGTCACGTTGCGTGGGGGTATAGCCCGTGGTGGCAATGACGACGGGGATGCGGTTGGAAACGGCAAATTCAAGCAGATCGGCGAGAACGGACGGATGCGAAAAATCCACGATCACATCCGCGTCGGTCGGCGCGTCCGCAAAAGAGGAAAAGCAGGGAATACGGACGTCGGACGGTACGACTCTATCCACGCCGGCATACGCGACCGTGCCGCGATAACCCGTGCCTGCCAATGCCGCCACTTCATGCCCCATATGACCCGCAATTCCGTTAATAAGAACTTTCATGGGTTTCACCTCAAATCCTGTCAGATCAATTCTGCACCCGCTTCGCGGAGCAGTTTCAAAAGGACTTCCTCATGCGCTTTTTCCATGGACGTGAGCGGCAGGCGCAGGTAGTTTTCGCCGTAGCCCATCGCCGCCATTGCCGCCTTGACGGGAATGGGGTTGACCTCGCAGAAAAGCGCGTCGATCAAAGGAAGCAACTTCAATTGAAGCGCGGCGGCTTCCTTCGTTTTTCCTTCGCGCCAGAGACGGCAGATTTTCGCGGTCTCGGCGGGCAGGGGATTGGAAAGCACCGAGATCACGCCTTTTCCGCCCAAAGAGAGGATCGGGACGATCTGATCGTCGTTGCCGGAATAAATGTCGATCTTGTCTCCGCAAAGCGCGGCGATCTGCGCAATTTGGGAAATGTTGCCGGACGCTTCCTTCACGCCCACGATGTTCGGGTGTTCGGCAAGCGCCGCAACGGTGGCGGGAAGCAAATTGCAACCCGTTCTGCTCGGAACGTTGTAGAGAATGCAAGGCTTGGAAGAGCGGTCGGCGATCGCGCGAAAAGAGGCGATCAAGCCGTTCTGCGTCGCTTTGTTATAGTAAGGAGTGACCAACAGCATTGCGTCGGCGCCGACTTCGCAGGCGTATTCGGTCAGGTCGATGGCATAGGCGGTGTCGTTCGAGCCGGTTCCCGCGATCACGGGGATACGTCCCGCAACCCGCTCCACGCAGAATTTCAGCACTTCGCGGTGCTCTTCGTCGGTCAGCGTCGAGCCCTCGCCCGTAGTTCCCGCCGCCACGATGGCGTCCACGCCGCAGGCGATCTGCCAGTCGATCAGTTTGCCAAAGGCTTCATAATCCACGCCGCTTGCGTTCATGGGTGTTACAATGGCGGTTGCCACACCTTCAAAAACCGTTTTTTTCATGATCTGACGATCCTTTCATCAAATGGGAATATATTTGTATCATATTATAGCAATATTTTGATAATCTGTCAATAGTTTTGCATTGATTTTTCCGTTTTTTTGCAGATTGAGAAAAATCCGTCGCCCGACGAAAGAAAAACTGTAAAAAATGAATATAAGCGGCTTTTATTCACATTATTATTCACTTTTTTGGATAATCATAATTTTTTTTGAATATTTTTTCATTTTCTCTTGACAAATTACGGAAATGGGTGTATAATACGGGTAAATTGAACTCAACGGAGGCAAATCATGAAAAAAGAAAACATCAAAAAAGTCGTTCTCGCCTATTCCGGCGGGCTTGATACATCCATTATCATTCCGTGGCTGAAAGAGAATTATAACAACTGCGAAGTGATCGCCGTTTCCGGCAACGTGGGTCAGGCGGACGAATTGGAAGGCTTGGAGGAGAAAGCGATCAAAACCGGCGCTTCCAAACTCTACGTTGCCGATCTGACCGATGAATTCGTGGATGACTACATCATTCCCACGGTGCAGGCGGGCGCGCTTTACGAGGACTATATGCTCGGAACCTCTTTTGCCCGTCCCCTCATCGCGAAAAAGCTCGTGGAGATCGCGCTCGCCGAGGGGGCGGACGCCATTGCCCACGGCTGCACGGGAAAAGGCAACGACCAGGTGCGGTTTGAACTTGCGATCAAAGCGTTTGCGCCGGATATGCCCATCATCGCGCCGTGGCGGGAATGGAACATCAAATCCCGCGACGAGGAAATCGACTATGCAGAGGCGCACAACATCCCCTTGAAGATCAATCGCGAGACCAACTATTCCAAGGATAAAAACCTTTGGCACCTCTCCCATGAGGGACTCGACCTCGAAGACGCCGGAAACGAACCTCTCTACGAGAAAAAGGGCTTCCTCGAAATGGGTGTTTCTCCCATCGACGCGCCCGATAAACCCACCTACATCACGCTTGATTTCGAGCAGGGCAAACCCGTGGCGCTCGACGGTAAGAAGATGTCCGCAAAGGACATCATTCTCGCGTTGAACAAGATCGGCGGTGCGAACGGCATCGGATTGCTCGACATTGTGGAGAACCGTTTGGTCGGCATGAAGTGTCGCGGCGTGTACGAGACCCCCGGCGGAACGATCCTCTATGCCGCGCATAAGTACCTCGAAACGGTCACGCTCGACAAGATGACCGCGCACAAAAAGCAGGAACTTTCCATCACTTTCGCCGAGCTTGTCTATAACGGACAGTGGTTCACGCCGCTCCGCGAAGCGCTTTCCGCGTTCGTTACGGCAACGCAGCAGAATGTGACGGGCAAGGTCAAACTCAAACTCTACAAAGGCAACGTCATCAAAGCGGGTGTCTGGTCGGATTACTCGCTCTATTCCGAAGAACTTGCAACCTTCGGCGAGGACGACGTTTACAATCAGGCGGATTCCGCGGGCTTCATCAACCTTTACGGGCTTCCCATCGCCGTTCGCGCGCGGTTGCAGAAGAAGCTCGGAAAATAAGACCATGAAAAAGATGTGGGCAGGACGCACCGACGGAGAAACCAGTCGGTTGGCGGACGATTTCAATTCTTCCATCCGCGTGGACGGTCGGATGTTCCGCGAGGACATCAGGGGCAGCATGGCGCACGCTTCCATGCTCGCCGCGCGGGGAATTATTCCGCAGGCGGACGCGGACGCCATTCTCGCGGGGTTGGAAGCGATCCTTTCCGATTTGGAAAGCGGGGATCTTCCGATCGACCCGACCTGCGAGGATATTCATATGTTCGTGGAGCAGGTGCTCACCGAGCGGATCGGCGATGCGGGGAAGAAACTCCACACCGCGCGGAGTCGCAACGACCAGGTGGCGCTCGACACCCGCCTGTATCTGCGCGGAGAGGTCGCGTCGATCCGCGAGGAGATCAAATTGCTCGCCAAGGCGCTGACCGACAAAGCGGAGACTTACAAAGCCGCTATCATGCCGGGATATACGCACCTGCAACGCGCGCAACCCATCACGTTCGGTCATGCGCTCATGGCGTACGTGATGATGCTTTTGCGCGACCTTGACCGCCTTTCGGACGCTGCAAAGCGGATGAACGTTTCCCCCATCGGGTGCTGTGCGCTCGCGGGAACGACCTATCCCACCGACCGCATGGCGGAAGCGAAGGCGCTCGGGTTCGACGGCATTTGTCAAAACTCGCTTGACGGCGTTTCCGATCGCGATTTCTGCATTGAGATCCTTTCGGCGCTCGCCACGCTCATGATGCATCTTTCCCGCCTTTCGGAAGAGATCGTGCTTTGGTCGAGCTGGGAGTTTCACTTCGTGGAGCTTTCGGACGCATTCACCACGGGCTCCTCGATCATGCCGCAAAAAAAGAACCCCGACATGGCGGAACTCGTGCGCGGCAAAACGGGGCGCGTTTACGGCGATCTGATGGCGCTTCTCACGGTCATGAAAGGGCTCCCGCTCGCGTACAACAAGGATATGCAGGAAGATAAAGAAAGCGTGTTCGACGCTTGCGACACGGTGAAACTTTGTCTCGGCGTGACAACGGGGATGATCGGGAGTATGAAAGCGAACGAAGCATCCATGCGGGAGGCGGCGCAAAAAGGCTTTATCAACGCTACGGACCTTGCCGATTATTTGGTTGGAAAGGGTCTCCCGTTCCGCACGGCGTATAAAGTGTCGGGACAGATCGTGGCGCACTGCATCCAAGAGGGAACCGTTCTCGAAGCGCTTTCTTTGGAAACTTATCGGAAGTTTGACCCGCATTTCGACGAAGCGGTCTATGACGCAGTCGATCTCAATCGTTGCGTCAGCCGTCGCACGAGCGCGGGCGGAACTTCGGTGGCTTCGGTGGAAACGCAGATCGCGTTTGCGCGCAAGGCGCTGAACGAAGCCGAATAAAAAGCAAAAAACAGCCCGCGAAGACCGGTTCGTAGGCTGTTTTTTGCTTTTTCTCCCTTGACAAAAAACGACAAAAGAGATATAATGGGGAGCGGGGAAAAACGAGCACCGTTGGAATTTTTCCGAACGGTGCTCGTTTCATGTATGAAATTACTGCTGATGCGCTTCCAGATAGGTAACGACGTCGTTGATCGTAATGAACTTGTGGATGTCCTCATCCTCAATCTCGATTCCGAATTTGTCCTCGCAAAGCATGATCAGGTCGGCAAGTTCGATGGAGTTGACGCCGAGATCGTTTACCAACTCGGACTCGGGCTTAATGTCGTCGGGATCAAGTTGCAGTTCTTCAACAAGGATGTTTTTCAGTGTTTCAAACATGGGGATAATCCTCCGAATTTTCATCTTTTTTATCATGGAAAATTTGCTGTTATCAAACAACATTGACACTATTATAGCGCAAAAGCGATCATTTGTCAAGACATTTTTCCAATCTTTGCGAGATTGATGGATTATTCGGGCAATCGCGGAAATGTTTTGAACGAAAAAACGGCTTTTTTGCAGACCGTGTGAGGAAAGGAGAAACCGAAATATGGATGTTTTTCGGGGCAGACCGTTGGCGTTTGCCTGCATTTCGGCGTCGCTCTTCGCGTTGATTTGTTTCTCCTTGGATATTTCGTTTCGCCTTCCGCTTGCCGTCGTGCTCGCGGCGGTCGGTTTCGGAATGTTTCTTTGGCTCCGCATTCGCCGTCGATTGCCCGCCGTGTGGATGGCGATGAGCCTTTCGGCGGTACTCGCGGCGGTTTTACTCCTCGGAAGTTGGAGCTTTTTCGAGTTGCAGGTGAAACCGTTTTCCGCTTCGGAAGGAGAGACCGTCACGGTGGAAGGCGTTGTGACCGAGCGGATGGAGACAAGCGGCGGTTACGGTAATTTTGCCGTGAACCTGACCGAGTTGAACGGCAACCGCGTAAACCGCCGCGTCCTTCTTTTCTGCGAATATGCGTCGGCGCTTCGGGCGGGCGAGCGCGTCCGCTTTTCCGCAACGGTTGCGTCCTTTTCGGGAGAAGCGCGGGACGAAGCGAACTACCGCCTCGCGGACGGCTTTTGCGGCGTTCTCGTCTGCTCCGATCCGTCCGATTGTTCCGTGCTCTCCCGCGCGCCCGGTTCTTTTCGCGCTTGGCTTTCCGAACGGAGCGCCGCCTTCTCGGAACGGCTTGTGACCCGTATCGGCACGGAAAACGGCGGGTTTGCGGCGGCACTCCTTCTCGGGAACCGTTCGTTCCTTGCCGCGACCGACGCTCTTCGCTTCCGTCGGGCGGGGATTTCGCATCTGCTCGCGTTGAGCGGACTTCACGTCGGGATCCTGATCGCCGCCGTGGAGCGCCTGTTGCGATTGCTCCGCGTTCCGCGCGTATTCCGCGCGGTTCCCGTCGTTTTGTTTTCCGTTGGATATCTCATGCTCACGGGCGGGGCGCCTTCCACCGCAAGAGCGGTTTTGATGGCGACCGTTCTGTATCTCGCTTTTTTGGTGCGCAGGAATTATGACCCGATCACCGCCATCTCGTTCGCGCTCTTTCTGATCCTTGCGTTCAGACCCCATGCCGTTGCCGATCTCGGACTTTGGATGTCCTTTTGCGCGGCCGGTGCGATCGTCGTTTTCGTTCCCGCCGTCCGTAAATTCTTCGAGCGGCGGGGACAAACCCCGCGTGGGGTACGGAAACGACTGCAACGCTTTTTGAGGGGAACGCTGTTGACCCTCTCGGTCGGTCTTTTCGCCTTTTGCGCCACACTTCCGCTTTCGGCGGTCTTCTTCGGGGAAGTATCGGTCGTTTCCGTGCCCGTTACCATGCTTCTTTCTCCGCTTGTGGCGGTCGGGCTTGTACTGTCGGCGCTCTCGCTGACGGTTCCGCTTCCGCCGCTCCTTCATTTGACCTCGCACGTGTTGGGAGCCGTTCGCACCGTTGCCGCCCGCGTAGCGGACGGAAGAGGGATCACGGTGCTTTTTCGGGATCGCGGAACGATGGTTCTGCTGATTTTGATGACGGCGACTTTCCTGCTGTTCTCGGTCATCCGCTTGCGCCGACGGATTTTGCTCGTGCTTCCTTTGCTGCTTGCCGTGGCAACGGTCGTGTCTGCATATGCCGCGATCCCACCTGCTTCGCATGGCGTTGCGGTGACTTATTCCGATCCCGGAGTGGAAGAGTTTTTGCTGTTTTCACGCGGCGGGAAAGCCGTTGCCGTCGATCTTTCGGACGGTAGACGGAATTATCTGCGAAATTTGTCGAAGTCTCTGCACGATGAAACCTGCACCGAATTGGAAGAACTGATTCTGACGCGTTACCGTTCGTCGGAAGCGTATCTGCTCAACCGCATTTTTGCGGGGGTCAAGGTTCGGGTTTTGCGTTTACCGACTCCTCTGACCGACGATGAAACGGCAATCGCCGCACGCCTTTCGGAGGAAGCGGAGCGTTTCGGCGTTGCCTGCGTGTTCTCCGATGAAAGCGAAACGGTCAAGGGGCTTTCTCTGCGGGTCGGTCGCGACTGCGTCGACGGGGAAACGATTGCGTTTGTGACCGCCGAAGCGGACGGACGCGCCGCGCTTTGGACGGAAGCGGATCAAATCCCGTCGGAAAGCGCCGTTTTGCGGGGCGCTTATGCCGAAGCCGACCTTCTCATCGGCGGCGAAAATCGGACGTTGTACGGTGCATCGTCGGCAACCGAAACGACAGCGGCGGGTGCGGGAACCTGTCGATTTTATTTGAAATAGCCGTTTTTCGCGTGTCGGAGGACGGCTTTTCTTCATATCCTGTCAATGTCGGAAAAGGATGACGGATCCGACGGAAAGGCGGCAGGTATGAGAACGTTGGCGTTGGTCGGCGGCGACGCACGGCAGAAATTTCTGCTTTCCGAACTGAAAAGACGCGGATACACAACGCGGGCTTACGGGCTCGGAGAGGGCTCGGAAACATTGAAATCCGCGACAGCCGAAGCCGGAACGGTCATTTTACCCGTTCCCGCCACGCGTGACGGGGTGCATATCCCGACCCCGCTTGCGCCGGACTCCGACTGCCCGTTTACAACGCTTTTGCCGTGCCTTTCGCCCCGCGTTCATTTGCTCGGCGGAATGCTTCCCGAGGATTGGACGAACGCTTTGGGGGAGCGGGGGATCCGCGTCACCGATTATTTTCGGGATGAAACGCTCCAACTCCGCAACGCCCTGCCAACGGCGGAAGGCGCGCTCCGACTTGCCATGGAAGCGCTCCCCGTCATGTTGTTCGGCACGCGCGTCGCCGTGATCGGCTACGGGCGAATCGGCTCGATTTTGACCGAACGTCTTGTCGCCCTCGGGGCGCACGTCACCGTTTTTGCCCGTTCTCCGGTTGCGCGCGCCGACGCGAGACTGCACGGAGCCGCCTCGAAACCGGCGGAAGCGGGAAAAATCATTCTCCCGACCGATTGCCGCGCGGTGTTCAACACGGTTCCGTGCCGATTGATCGACGCGGAAAATCTGCGGCTTTTTCCCTGCGGCTGTTTGGTAATGGAGCTTGCTTCCGCTCCCGGTGGCTTTGATGCCCGTGAAGCGAGAGACGCGGGACTTTGCGTGATCGAGGCGCCAGGGCTTCCCGGGCGGTTTTATCCAGAAACGGCGGGGCTCATCCTTGCCGATGCCGTTTGCGCGATCCTTGACGCAAACGGTTGATCTTTCAGAAAGGAACGAAAAATTTCATGCTTGGTTATGCTTTCTGCGGTTCTTTTTGCACGCATCGGCGTGCGCTTGCGGAACTGCGGAACCTGCGGGAAGCAAACAATGAGGTGCTTCCCATTATGAGCGACGCGGTGTGGACGACCGACACGCGCTTCGGAAGGGCGGCAGACCTGATCGCGGAAGTGGAGGCGATCTGCGGGCGTCCGATCGTGCATACGATCGTGGATGCCGAACCCATCGGACCGCGTGCGGAGCTTGATGCCATGATCGTTTGCCCCTGCACGGGGAATACGCTCGCCAAAATTGCCAACGGGATCACCGACACGGCGGTTTGCATGGCGGCAAAAGCGCATTTACGGAACGACCGTCCGCTCATCCTCGCCGTCGCGTCCAACGACGCGCTCTCGTCCAACTTGAAAAACATTGCAACGCTGTTATCCCGAAAGCAGGTTTATTTTGTACCCATGCGGCAGGATGATCCCGTTTCCAAGCCGTATTCGCTGGTTGCCGATTTCAGCCTGCTTTCCGAAACGCTGCGCGCGGCTTTGGACGGTCGTCAATACCGTCGCCTGTTTCTTTGACCCTGTTTTTCGAGGGGGTCTCCGCTTTTCGGAAGAGCGTGCGGATCCACGCACGCTCTTCCTTTCCGATAGAGCCCGTGAGGGTCACGAAGAGCAAATAGAACGCCGCCCCGAGGAGAAGATGCGCAAAGACCGTCGGTTTGCTCTCTCCCACACTGCCGATCAACCGAAGCACGCCGCGCGCCGAAAACGCCGCACCGACCGCCGACGCAAGCGGAAGATAGACCCATTTGAAGACCTTTGGCGCCGTTCCGCTCACTTTGAGCAGGCGGTGAATACTTAAAACGGTGTTGAAGACTTCCGAAATATAGATCGTGACCAGATAACCGCCGATTCCGAAGCGCGGAACGAGGATCCATACGAGGACGACCGAAAGCAGCGCGTCCGCGATGTTGATGATCATGGAACGGAATTGTTCGCCCAGTCCTTTGAGCATCGCGTCGGTCGCGGTATCGACGTACATGATCGGGATGAGCGGCGCGAGAATGCGGAGATAGCGACTTGTTTCCGTGGCGGGGTAGAGAACGTCCCCGAGCTCTCCCGAAAAGCAGACGAGCACACCCGCAACGCCGATGGAAAAGATCAATGAAAAGTGCCAGACGCGGGAGATCATGTAGCGGATGCGGATACGGCTTCCCGTTACCCGACATTCCGCCAAAGCGGGGATCAGAAGACCCGAAAAGGCACCGATCACGGCGGCGGGATAGAGAATGATGGGAAGCGCCATGCTGTGGATACTCCCGTAGGCGGTCAGCGCGGCGGCATGCGTGGCGCCGCTGTTGCGCAGACCTTCGGGAATGAGGATGTGCTCCAATGTGATGAGTCCCGAACGCGCGTAGGTCGTGAGCGCCACGGGAAGCGTGATCTTCACAAGCTGTCGCCCTTCAAATGACGCGGGTTCCCCCGTTCGTGCGGGAAAATGACGTCGGCGGTCGGTCAGATAGAGGAGCAATTCGAGCAGGAAGGAAAGCGTTTCGGCAATCGCACCGCCCGCTACCAGCGCCATGAGAATCCGTTCGGTGTCGTTGCCCGCAAAAAAAGCGAGCAGATACATACAAAAACCGATGCGGAGCCCCTGCTCGCAAACTTGACCCGCCGCGCTTTTCGCGGAACGACGGACGGCGGTGAAATACCCGCCGAACACCGAGGAGAGCGAGAGCAGGGGAAGTGTGATCGCAAAGAGGCGCAGGGAAGCGACCGCGCGCGCGTCCTTGATCCAATACCGCGCGATCGTCCCCGCTCCCGAAGCGAGCAGAACGGACGCCGCAACGCCGAAAAAAAGAGCATAGGCAACCGCGCGGCGCATCAACCCCGTGACCCGTTCGGGTTTCCCGCCGCTGACGGTTTCGGTCACCATGCGCGTCACGCCGAGGTGAATACCCGACGTTGCAAAGGTCAGAGCAAACCCGTAAACCCCCGACATCAGGGAAAAAAGCCCCATTGCTTCGGCTCCCGCACGGTTGGAAATGGCGATCTGAAACCAAACGCCGACTGTCCGCATGAAAAGCGCGGCGGCGGTCAGCAGAACGGCGTCACGGAAAATTTGTTTTGCCTGTTTCATCTGTTTCCTCACTTGGTATCGCGTCATGTTTCCATTTTATGCCGTTTTTTTTGGAATTATGGTTGCTTTTGTGGTTTGAAACATATAAAAATATACAAGAAAAAGAAACGAAATTGTGCAAAACGCACGGATTTTTGAAAAAACGAAAAAATATCAAGAAAGACTATTGACAAATTCGCGCTGTTGTTTTATCATATTACAGTACCAATCCCGATGTATTTTGACAAAAGGAGAATTACAAGCATGAAGAAACGCTACATTTGCGAGCTCTGTGGCTACGAATACAACCCCGCGGACGGTGATCCCGACGGCGGTATTGAGCCCGGTACCGATTTCGAGGACATTCCCGAGGATTGGGT
>JAGAEA010000010.1 GCA_017613355.1 Clostridia bacterium | reverse complement strand
TTTTCTCGCGAGAAAAGCGCCACGCCCTTCGAATTTTCCGCCCCGAAAAGAGTAAACCGCGAAAAATCCACAAAGCAAAACGGGAGATTGCAACATGTTTTTCATTCGTTCTTGACATGAGGGTTCGTTTGTGATACAATCAAATGCGAAAAACCTTTTTGAAAAGAGTGACAAAGATGACCGAAATTTTTGAAATCATCATGATCCTTTGTTTTGGCGCGTCATGGCCGTTCAATGTGGTAAAATCATGGAAAGCAAGAACGGCAAAAGGGAAAAGCCTGTTCTTTCTTTGCCTGATTTTTGCGGGCTATATCGCGGGGATTGTTTCAAAATTTTGCAACGCATCGTACATGGCTTCATTTTCAACAAAGTGGTATGTTCTCGTTTTTTATTTTATAAACCTGACCATGGTGAGCGTCGATCTTTGTTTATATATCCGCAACAGAAAACTTGACAAAAACAATGTCGAATGACACAAAAGGAGAAAAGACAATGCGCATTTTAATGTTGGGGAACAGTTTTACTTATTGTAACGGAATGCCGGAAATGCTGAAAACCGTTTTAGAGGAGAAAACCGAAGAAAAAACAGAGGTCGTGGCACACACCCGCGGTGGCGCATACCTCGCGGAACATTGCAATTCCGAGACCGAAATGGGCGCTCGGACGCTTGCGGCGTTGAAAAACGAAAAATGGGACTACGTTGTCCTTCAGGAGCAGAGTAACGCGCCTGTAATGAAGCGGGAAGCCTTTTTGTCAAGTGCAAATTTCCTTTGCGGTTTGGTTCGGGAGAACGGCGCCTGTCCCGTCTTTTACGCAACGTGGGCATACCGTGACGGAAGCCAAAAATTGAAAGATTTGGGCATTGACTATACCGAGATGTTCCGCGGATTATATGAGGGCTACCACGAAGCCGCCGCTCGAAACGGCGCACTTGTTGCCGACGTCGGCGTAGTGTTTTACCGCCCGACTGGAACGGCTGACGGTCAGGAAAAAGAAAAAGCCCCGGAAGAGGGGAAGATTGAACTTTTGGATAAGGATGATTATCATCCCACCAAGGCAGGTTCGATGCTCGCGGCGAACGAGATCGCACGGGTGATCGCCGAGGATTGGAAAACCGGAAAGAAGAATTACAAAAATGCTTGACTTTTTGATATTTTTTATTTGCCGCGCGGTTGTTCCGCGCGGCTTTTCTGTTGTGCTGTTTATTTGAAGAGCTCCCGAATGCGCTATTTTTTTTTCGGGTTTTGCACGGTTTCGATCATTTCCTTCGGGGTAACGTCAAATTTTTTCTTGAATGCTTTGATGAAATAGGGAATTGATGAGAACCCGATTTTCGAAGCGATGGCTTGAACCTTTGTAAAATGCTCGCTGACAATCAGATTTCGGGCATAATTCAATTTCAGGTTTAAGAGATATGCCGAATAATTGCTGTGCATCTGGTTTTTGAACATGGTGGAAAAATAGTTCACGGAAAGTCCCACTTGTTCGGCAACGTCGGCTTGTGAAATGTTCTTCGTGAAATTCCTATGGATAAAAGAAATCGCCTTTTGCATTTTGTTTTCTTTCCGATTAGAGGAATTTCTGTTTTCTCCGTCGCAATGAAGCAGGAAAAAGGCGACGATCTGGTTCAAGGTGCATTCCAGAATGATTCTTTTGACCTCTGCGCGACCGGAATAGTCGTTGGAGTGAATGTTCTCCAACAGTTGGAGAAGCGACACGATTTGCAGAACGTCTTTTTCCTCCGCAAAATCACAATAGAGGTGATCGGATATTGCATAAATCTGTTTAAGCAAAGGTTCTTGAATGAGCGATTCCGAAAATTTCAGATTTGCCAGGGTCAGGGTCTCATCCGGCGCATTTTTGATCTTGTGGAAATCGCTCATCAGGCAGATATAGGCAGAGCCGCGATGAACGGAAAGGGGAACGTTGTTCAAAGTGTGGGTTCCGCGTCCGCTCAATATAAATTCAAATTCGCAATAATTATGCCAATGCAGAATGACCGGTTCCCAACCGTTTCCGACCTGATGCCATTCGATGCGAATATCGGTGGAAGGGTCCCCGATACCGGGAGCGGTAACGGTTTTCATTAAATGCTGTTGCTCCATGGACTCACCCCCTTTTTTACCATTATACAACAGCCGATTTGGTTTGTCAATCGCAAAAATGAGAATTTTGTAACAATATACCATATTTTTCTTTCCAAAATTCATAAAATCGTAAAAAAGAGCTATAAATCAGAAAAAAATGATATTGAAAGTCGCAAAAATGTGTGTTACAATAAATATGAACAATAAATAGTTATGCTTGTCGGTATAGGGATGTTTTTATAAAAATCGCACAATTCGGAAAAATGTCGTGCCGATGTAAAAGGACTTTGTAAAGAAGATTTTTCGGTTTTTGCGCCCGCTCGGTCGAATGGGATGCGGATTATTATAATAAGGAAAAATCCCGATAAACAGAAAAAGGATATTGCGACTTCTCTTTCTCTCGGGCACTTTTTCTAATACGGTTTATCACCGTTCAACAATCTCAAAATGAAAAAACGAAATCGGGTACCCGATTTTCATCTCCGCCATGGCGGAGATGAAGAACTCTGCTCTCCTTACTTTGGTTTTTGCCGAGTCGCTTGACTTGGTCAAAAATAAAAAAACGCATCGAAAGATGCAGAAAAGAGGGTTTCTTCTATGAAGAAAAGAAAAGTAGTTTCCTTACTCTTGGCGCTGCTCTTTGTCGTAAGCAGTATGTCCATGCTATGGATCAGTGTCAGCGCAGACCCCGAGCCCGAACCCCCTGCAAGCACTGCCCCCGCGATCACGGGCTTTGAAGCGGTAGCCGACCCGAAGTCCTATAGCACCGCCAGCGACAGCGCAAAGAACCCCAGTAAGTACTTCGCGTCGATGGGCTTCCGCAGTTCTAATCCGATCACTAACGCGATCGACGGCAACTGGAACAAAAGCGCGGTCGGCAACACCGCGAGTAGCTATGCCAACGCGGTATATGTGGACACCGACGGAACCGTCAAACTCGATCAGCCGGAGATTTCCACCATTCAGGCGATGGATGCCGGCGCCCCCATTACCTACGAAAAAGGGCAGTACCTCGCCTTCTATAAACTGTCGGTTTCCAACGCGGAATCGCTCGGCAGCGTGACCGTTTGGAGCGATGGAAGCAGAGAAGGTTCCGGCAACATCAACGACGCGATGGATTTCTATGCCAGCGCGGACGGCGAGCACTGGGTTCTGTTGAGCTCCTACACCGACCTCTGCGGCGACGGATCCAATCCGGGCGCGAACGGTCTGGCATACCTGACCGAAGAAAAGACTCTGCGCAACTCGGATGACACCGAGGATTGGACGTCCTACGGTCTGAAAGTTTCCGTAAAGAACGCGACCGTTGTTCCGAACTACATCGGCATTGCCGTTGCGAAAGCACGCAATAGCTCCAATAAGGACGTGATCTTTACCGAAATTACGGTGGAAGAAGGCGCAGGGAATGATCCGGTGGTGGATCCCGATGCGATCTTTGAACGCACCTATGATTTTGAAACTCCCGCAACGCCCGTTGCCAATGGGCTTGCCGTTAAGAGTATCTACATGGCATACACCTGTGGAGCGTTCGGTGGCGGTCTCGCTCAGGAAGAGCAGAGAAAGATTGCCGACGGAAGCTTGGACGATGTGATTGCTTGGAGGTCTACTACTAATCTGACGGACTTGACTCCCGCCATCAGCATTGTGGAAAACAAGATGGTAAAATTTGACGGTACCGCCGATGCCAACGATTACCTTGATTATATCAAGCTGGAATTGGTCGAAGCCGGTAATGTCGGATGCCTCAAATGGTATGTGGGCGGCAGAAATACCATCGTTGCCGAGAAATTCGACGTTTACGTCAGCGCCGACGGCGAAACTTGGACGCTTGCAAAATCGGTTACCAACGGTTCCTCTGCCGATTATAAGAAAGACAACGAGGGCAACTGGTGCACCGCTGTTGACGTTAACCAAAATGGCGTCAAATTCGTCTTGATCGCCATTGCCGGCGGCAAAGCGGGCGAAGCGAACCTGCAATACAACGTGCAGGAGATCCAGGTGATGAACACTTCCTACAGCTTTGCGGATGACGAAGCTTTCAAAGCCCAAGCAAGCGAGAATACCACAACGGTTCCCGATACGACCACAGAAGCGCCGAACGATGAAACCACTACTCCCGCTAAGAAAAAGAAAGGCTGCCGTTCCACGGTGGTCGGCGGCGGTATTGCCGTGATCATGCTGGTTGCGGGCGCCGGCACGCTTGCCATTCGCAAGAAAGAAGATTGATTATACACGGTTTTTTATGAAAGAAGGGTCAAGGGGATATCCCCTTGACCCTTATAGGAGAAATCCCAATGAAAAAAATCATCAAACCTGTTTGCCTGTTCCTTGGACTTTTGTTTTTGCTCGTCTCATTTGCCGGCTGTCCGAAAACGCCGAATACCGAGGATGAGACGATTCTTTTGTCGGATATTTCCGATTATGTTATTGTATATCCCAAAAACGCGTCAAGCGATTTGATCGCTACTATCGGCACTTTGACGGCGAAACTCCGCGAACTGTACGGAGTGGTTCTATATGTCAAGGACGATTTTGTGGTGGAAAGCGTTGAGAGCACGAAGCCGCGCGATCGGGAAATTTTGGTCGGAGCAACCAACCGGCAGGAAAGCACGAGCTTTCTTTCCTCGCTCCGCGCAAACGACTACGGTTGGAAACTCGACGGCGGGAAACTGGTGATTGCCGGTTTGACCGAAGAAACCGTCATGACCGCCATCGACGGTTTTGTTTCCAAAGTTTTTGCGGAAAAACGGGAAACCGTTTTCTATTCCGAGAAAAACCATTCTTATTTATTTACCGATCAATATCCGCTTTCCCGTATTCAACTCGGGGGAAAGGATATTTCGGAATATCGCATTGTTTATTCCTCCAAGCCCGGAAACGCGGAGATCGCCGCAGCGGATTTGGTTCGCCGTGCAATCGCCGATGAATGCGGCGTTCTTTTGCCGATCGTGAGGGACAACGTTGCCGCACAAGCCGGCGAGATCCTGGTCGGAAAAACCAATCGCGAGAGCGTTACCGTTTCGGAAACGGGAAAATACGCGCTCGGAACGCTGGGAAACGGAAATGTATATCTTGCGGGCGAAAGTGCCACCGGAGTTTATTATGCCGCGCGGGAACTCGCGGCGCAGATCCGTGGTATGACCTCGGAGAGCCTGACCGTGAACGCCGCCAAGCAATTCATTCCGGACGAAGAGATTACATTAATGTCCTGGAACCTCTGCCACCAGCATACGTTTGACGAAGAAAGGCTGTCTGCGTTTGTTTCAAACATCAAAGCGCAGGCGCCGGATGTGGTCTTTATGCAGGAAGCCGACCTGACCGAGGCGGAGAGGTCCCGCATACTTTCGGGGCTTTCCGGCTATGAAAACGCCGTTTCGATGAAAAAGGGCGACCCGTCGGGATACTATGATGTACTAAACAAGGAAATGTATTATAATTCCAATGTGCTGACCCTTGTTTGGTCGGACTATTTCTGGCTTTCCGACACACCCGACGAACCATCCACATTCCCGTATGCGTCCGAAGGTTATCGCGATTCCGGTTGTGCTTGCTTCGAGCGGAAAACCGACGGAAAACGCTTTATCGTTGTTGACTTCCATCCCGAATGGACGACGACCGCCGAAATGCGGGAACACGGGCTGGACGGAAAGGATATGAGAGCCAAACAATATGCCGTTGTGAGCGAACGCATTGCAAAGTACAAGTCCGAAAATCCGGGCATTCCGGTGTTTCTCGGCGGCGATTTCAATGCCTTGCGGAGCGGTTCGTCCGAAGCCATGTTCAAAGCGATTCAAGCCGACGGATTTTACTATGCCGAGGAAGCCGCATTTGAGGCATTTCCCGGGCAGACTCATCCGTCGAGCGGCACGGTGATCGATTACATTTTCTGCGATAACCGCTCTGTTTGGTTTACTTATTATGAAGCGGTGCAGCTCGGAAACTATATGAAAGCCAAGGAAAATCCGGGAAGGAACCCGGCAGATCATAACCCCGTTGTGGCAAAATTTATTTTCTCGTGAAAGGAGAAAAAACAAAATGAAGAAGACATTAACAAAAATGCTGTTGCTGGCTCTTGCGGCGGTCATGTTGCTCGGAACTCTTTCCGCATGCCATACGGAGAAGAAGCCAACGCCGGAAGAACACACCACCGATCCCAACAGTCAGAACACCGATAGCAAACTTCCGGATAAATATTGGAACAGAGACTTTGATATTGCCGGCTATTCCATTGAGGACGGATACACCGCGGGTCTTTGGGTCGAGGCTCCCGGAGACACCGTTTCAACCTTGATCTATGCGAGAAATATGGAAGTGGAAGAAAAGTACGGGATCACACCCACGTACCAGACGTATTCCCTCAAAAGCGGCGCAGAACTTGACATTGTGGATCTGGTGAGAAAAGACTTTATGACCGGAAAAACGAAGTTTGAGCTTATTTCCGCAAATTTGGGCGAAGTCAGAGCGTTGGCGATATCGGACGAATCGTATCTGATGAATTTTAACGACAGCACACAGCTCCCCTATCTGGATTTGACAAATTCTTGTTGGGATCAATCATCGCTGGAGCAGTTGAGCGTGAACAACCGGCTCTATATGTTAACGGGAGATTTGAACCTGACCGAAAAGATGAACATGGGTCTCTTAATGTATAACCGAGTTTATTTGAGCAACATGATGGGAATGGATGCGGAGACGGAACTGCTCGACATGGTTCGCTCCGGCGCATGGACACTTTCCGAAATGTCAATGATGGTCAAGGATGCCGCAAAGATAGATAGCGGCACCGGCAAGGTGACCGGCTACGGTTTGGATGTGCGAAACAACCGCTCGTTCTTCTATTACATTGCCGGTTGCGATGTGAAGATCGCCGTTAAAAACGAGAACGACATTCCCGAATTGATGTTCAACAATGAAAAGACCTTGAACGTGGTGGATAAACTGCTGGAGTTCTGCAGTTTAAAACATCACAATGACCAGGACGGAGTTTGCTACTATGCAAGATATTCCGGCGATTTCACGAACGCAGAAAATCTATTCTTGGGAGGAGAAGCCCTCTTTTACGGCGCCGACGTCAAAGATATTGTTAACTTCAAACGCAAGGATCTCGGCTTTACTTTCGGGTATCTGCCCTATCCGAAGTGGAATTCCGCGCAGAAAGATTATCTGGTGAGCGTCAATCCCTATTTCAGCAATATGCTCATCGTTCCATCCATTGTTTCGGATTCGGAATTCGCAAGCTTCGGTTTGCAGGCTTTGGGAGAAAGATCTCCCAAAATCACCGAGCAGTATGTGGAGGTCAACTGTAAGATCCAGGGCGCTTTGGATGAAGCTCAGTATGAAATGCTGAACATTGTGATCAAGCACCCGATCTATGATATCGGCGTGGTCTTCAACTGGGGCAACTGCTACATGGGAATTTTTGTGGACAGTTACCATGCCGAATTTGATGGAACTACATATGAAGCGATCGCCGTTACCGGAGAAAACAATTTTGCAACGCTTTGGGCGGTTTACGAGAGTCAAGTAACTAAGGATTATAATGACTTTATAAAGGTTATAACCAATTAAAACAAAATCGAGGGGTTACCGTGCTTTGGCGCGGTAGCCTCTCCAAATAGGAGCATCCCGAAAATGGAATTTAGCAAAAAACGTTTGCTGGAAAAATACGAACACAATCCCGTTATGACGCCGGCACAAATGCCGATCAACTGCCTTTACACGTTCAACCCCGGCGCCATCAAGTACGGAGACGAATATATCCTGATGATGGACGTTACCACGTTGGACGACATTCACCGCATCTGGATCGCACGGAGCCGCGACGGCATTCATTTCACGCCCGATCCCACGCCGCCCGCCTGGCCTGCGCCCGATCCCACGCACCCCGAAATGAACACCTACGATCCCCGCATCACCAAGATCGGCGACGATTACATCATCCTCTATGCCAGCGACCTCTTGCAGAACGACGTCCGCATCGGCATTCTGAAAACCAAGGACTTCAAGCATTTCGAGCGCGTGGCGACCGCGAGCGAACTCGGAAACCGCAACGGCGCGCTGTTCCCCGAAAAGATCAACGGGCTTTATTGCCGATTGGATCGTCCCTTCGGGAACGAACAGGATCCCTGTTCCATGTGGGTCAGTTATTCGCCGGACCTCGTGTTCTGGGGCAAGAGTGAACCCGTGAAATTGAACGGAAAACCGTTTATGGACGGTTTTAAGATGGGTGCGGGCGCGGTTCCGATCCGCGTGAAGGAAGGGTGGCTTGAAATCTACCACACCGTTTCCACCACCTGCAACGGGTTCATTTACCGTCTCAATGCCTGCATTCTCGACGCGGAAAACCCCGCGAAGATCATCGGACACACAAAGGATTTCATCCTTTGGCCGGAGTACGACTACGAAATGCGGGGCAGGGTCGCGAACGTCACGTTTGCCTGCAACGCGCTTCCCGAAGCGGACGGCACACTCAAAATCTACTATGGCGCGGCGGATACCAACATCGGGTTGGCAACCGGACGAATTGACGAAATTGTAAAGGCGTGCTTGCAGCAATGAATGAATATACGATCCAAATCGATCCGAAGAAAAAAGTTCGGGCACTGAACAACAAAGTCAGCACCATTTGCATCTGGGATTACCGCGAGAGCTTTTTCGGAAGAGGAGAGGATGGGCAGATCAAGAAAGCCAATCCTTTCGTGGAGCGTGTACAGTTCATGACGGCAACGGGCGGCAACGCCGAACGCGACCTGTTCCGCGAACCCGAGAATTTCGCCGTCAAGGACGACTACGATTTTTCGCCGCTGATCCGCGCCTGCAAGAACGCGCTGCGTCTCGGAGTCAAACCCTTTCTCAAAACAGGTAGCATTCCGTTGAAGTTCACCAAAGAACCGCAAATCGGAGTATTTGGCGTCAACATGCACGCGCCCGACGTGATGGACGATTACTATAATTACATATATGCTCTCTGTGAAGCGCTCAAAGCGGAGTTCGGCACGGAGGAGGTGCAAAGTTGGAGTTGGGGCGTTTTCACCGAGTTTGAGAACAAGGAATGGTTCAAGGCATCCCCCGAACCTGCCGAGGCGGGGCGGCTCTTCTGTGAGATCTACGACTATACCGTCGCCGCCATCACCGATTCGCTCGGCGACGGCGTCACCGTCGGGGCGCACGCCATGATGATGCGGGAGATCCTGAAATTGATCGTGTTCGAGCCCGAGCAGTTCATCCGGCATTGCGCGCAGGATCGCAACGCGAAAAACGGCAGGCCCGTCAAACTCGACTATATGTCGTTCTCGTTCTACGACGGCAGACCGTACTTAATGTGCTCCATGACGTTCGCGCAGGTGGCGAACCTGATCCGAAAGACGGCGCGCAAATACGGGTTGAACGATTTGCGGATCGCCTGCGACGAAGGCAGGATCAACAGCGGCATGGACAACAAGGAACTTTCGCCCCGAACCGTCGGTTTCCGCTATCAAGCGGCGATGGATGCCGACCTGCTCTGGCAGATGGTCAATTTCGATGTGGACTATTTCGCCGCGTGGAGTTATCGTTCGGGCGGGCTGATGGACGGTTTGAAATCGCTCGGTTCCCACATGGCGGAGAACTACTACCGCATGGTGGGCATGGAGCAGATCGAAACCGACCCCGCCGACGAGGCAAGCGTTCTCGGCATTGCGCCGCTGGATTTCCGTGCGCACAGCATTGCGGCGACCGACGGCAAGGGGAAAACAGCCGTCATGGTGTATAACTACCAACCGCAAAACATCTTTTTCGAGGAACCGACCAAAGTTCGGATCGAATTGCCCACGAAGAAACCGGACGGCGAATCGACTGCCGAATGTCGGTTTGTGGACGACCGAGCCAATTTCTTCCCGCATTGGTGCCGGGATCGCGACGCGCGCGGACTGGAAACCAAAGGTCGGTGGTCGGAGGATTCTCCCGAGATCATGACCGAGGGGTTTGACCCCGCGCCCTACGAACAGTATTCGCACCTGATCCCGCAAAACCTGAAAACCGAAGTGCGGAACGGCGTGGAAGTGCTGGAATTTACCATGATCGGCAATTCCGCCGTATTCGTGGATTTCCGATAATTCCCGCGGAACACCGTGCGCCTTGCCAAGTGATGGAAGGCAAGGGCAAAACAACCTCCCCCAAAGGTGGAGGTCAAGGGCAAAGGCTTGGTGCCGAAAAACAGAACCCCTACCCGCTGTATGTAGGTAAAAAATATTTTGGGAAGATATTTTCAAGAAAGGAGATATTCCGCATGAAGAAAGAGTATACCAGCCCGAAATTACAATGGTTCCCGATTGATTTTTCCGATGTTCTCACCCTTTCACATGGAGGAAAGGGCGCGGCAAATTCGGGAATGAAAGCCGAATGGGACAAAGAAATTTACAAATGACAGCTCCAAAAACAAATTTCAGAAAGGATTTCATGAAACCAATGAAAAAGAAACTTTTAAGCATTCTTCTCGCGGCGGTCATGGTGCTTTCTCTGATCCCCGCGATCACAGTTTCCGCTTCGGCAACCTCTCCGAAAATTACGATCACGAGCGGCTCCTTTGAGGGGTATAAAGGCTGGTTGAAAGCCAACGACGGGAAGGACCGCTATACACAGCGTGCCAATCCAAATACACTTCGGAATGATATTTCCAAAGCGTACGACAACGACCCGGACACGTCGGCAAATTCCTATGGAACGAATGAGTATTTCCCTGAAATATATCTGAACGCGTCTGGTGAACTGACGCGGGATAATACCTACGACAACGTCAACGAAGACGTGGTTCTTTCCGACTATCTTGCGAGCGGAAAAGGGAAATACTACGGCGTTTTCAAGTTTACGCTTGCCGGGCTGTCCAATCTGGATACCGTGACCGTTTCGGACTGGTACGAAGATGCCACGGATTCGGAATCCATGCACTATCCGGCAAGAGAATTCGATATTCTTTACAGCGCAAACGGAACGAACTGGACGGTTGCCGCTTCCTATACGGGAATGAGCGATCCTTCCAAATGGACGCTGACCTATTTCTCGTCCGGCTGGCATACCGCCACGGTGGATACCGATATGTCGGGCGCTGAGGCGCTCTACGTCGCGGTAGCGATCAGAACGCCGTCGGACGTATTGACGAATACTCACGATATGCGTTTGTATGAGATCACCGTGACCGGTACACCCGCCGTCGCCGCGCCTGCTCTGGTGGAAGTCGGAACCGAAGCGGAGCTGAGAGAAGCGATCGCCGCCTATGGTTCCAGCACGACGACCACCATCAAGCTGACTTCCGATCTGATTATGACAGGCGGCAACGTCGGTGAAATTGCCGGGACGTTCGATGGGCAGAACCACGTCATCTACAATTTGCAGGACAATTCTTTCATCTCGCCTCTCGCGGGCGCTACGGTCAAGAATTTCACCGTTTCCGACAAGACGGCTCCGGACGGCGCCGTGATGAGCGGGCTGACCGGAAGATTTTCGGTCCTGACGTGGGAACTTCCGGGCGGCACCTCGGTTCAACCCACCTATATCCTGAACGTGCATAACCAGCGTTCCACCTCAAACGTCGATAACTATCTGGGTGCGTTCACCTACCGGATCAACGACGGCAACTACGTCGTTTTCGAGAACTGCTCCAACAGCGGCAGCATTTCCACGATGAGCGGTATAAACGCGAAGGTCGGCGGCTTCGTCGGAACGCTGAAGGGTAACGCCACCTTTATCAACTGCTCCAACAGCGGCAATATCACTTCTTCCGCGGCGGGCGGCTTCGTCGGTGCGTACAGCGGTGTCACCACCATTACGATGACGGGCTGCACGAATACCGGAACGATCACGGGCGTTGTTGACGGATCGGCGTACGGCATTGCCGGCGGTTTGCTCGGCGGCGTCAGCAACGGCGCAGAGATTTCCGGTGCAACGACGGTCACGCTCACGAGTTGTACTAATTCCGGTGACGTAACGGTCCGGAACGACACGGACGCTGAAAAAGAATACGGCGTGGGCGGTTTGATCGGTCATGCGGGCGGCAGTGCCGACGGCAAAACCTGCACGGTCACGCTGAATAACTGCGGCGTTTACAATTGCACAATCGACGCGAGCGCAGGCACAAGCTTTGCCGCTCCGCTGATCGGGAAATGCTCTCCCGGGTCTCTCGATAACTACATCATTACCGCATACGGTTGCTATGTCAACGACGTGGATGTCATCGCGGTTAAAGCGCGCAAGCTCATCGGCGTTGGAAGCGCCATTGACAGCACAAGACCCAATGCCTATAACTGCGTGTTGAACGACGTCATCGAAAACGGCTCCGAGGAGTGGAACGGGAGCAAGTACAGCAACCTCAACGTTGCGCTCTCCTCGACAAATTATTTTGTCGACACCGACACCGCAAACGCCATTTCCGACGGTTTCGCTCCCGCATATCAGCTGGCGGCTGCCGCGGCGGATACCACCAAAGTCCGCTTCCTGGCAACGCTGAAAGACGGCGCTCTGACCGCTTATGAAAAAGTCGGCTTCTTCGTGACCGCTTCTTATAGCACCACCGTAAAGGGCTGGAACCTGAACAGCACCACCGTTTATTCCTCTGTTGTGGCTGCCGGCGTGGACACGAATGCAAGCGCGATCTACGACGGTCACGGCTCGGAAGCGTATATCTTCGTTGCCACATTGGAAGGCATCAATATTCCTCCGCAAGACGTCACTTTCAACGTAACCCCCTATGTCGTCAATACCGACGGCAGTGTTCTCTTCGGGCTGACCGGGCAATATGTGATCTCGGTCGGCAGTCTTTAGCTCCTCTTTGATGTCCTATAACCTCAAAGACGGCTCCTATACAGCCGGCGGATACGAACAAACCGTGAATGATCGGAAAGTCGGGCTTGCAAAAACGATCGCGTTGAAAAACCCCGAGATCGTTTGTTTGCAGGAAAGCAATGATCTTTCGGCTTCCACGCTCGCCTCGTCCTGTGCGAGCAACGGCACGAGAACTTACTCCACCTATCAGCAACACCACACCGCCGTGATGTGGGATCCCGCGCTCTTCACCAAGTTGGCGAACGGCTCCGTGGATTGCACGGTTCCTGAAGGCGAAGGCGGCGACGGTTATACCCGTATCTGCACGTGGGTCAAACTGAAACGGAACGCGGATGACGAAATTTTCTACGTCGTTTCGGCGCACTTCGATCTGAACACGCCGGGAACCAGCGTCACCACTCTGACCAACTATATCACCGCCAATTTTGAAGGATTGCCCACCATCATCGCGGGCGACCTCAATGCCAACGAGGCGCGCTGGGTGAACATCGGACAGTTCAAGGGTTTGGGCTATTCCAATGCCAACACCGCCTATACCGATTTTCTCTCCGAGCATCATATCACGGGCGGAGATGCCGGTTGGGACAACCGCGTTGACGGAACAGCCGCCGATAATGGGCTTGCGGCAACCTTCCCGAAGAACGGCAATATCCTCGACTGGTGTTATTACACCACGGGCGAATTCAATTTGACCGATTTTAAAGTGGTATCCGCCACGGTTACATGGTCGGTGAACAACTGGGATACTTTATATACGACAAAATCGGTTACGGGCAACCCGTCCGACCACTATCCCATTTACGCAAAGTTTACATTCCAATAATCATTAGCTATGCTTCCCACGGGCGTTTTCGCCCGTGGGAAGCATAGCGCCCCGACTTTTCCGTTCATTTTAAATTTCATAACAGCGTTTCAAAACATATTCCAGAAAGGATTTCGTGAAACCAATGAAAAAGCGTATTTTCAGTTTCTTTCTCGCGGTGGTCATGATTCTTTCCCTTATCCCCGCGATCGTAATTTCTACTATGGCGGAAGACAATGTGTCCTATGTTTCCAACGAAGCGCAACTCACGGCAGCTCTCGACGCTCACGGCACCGATCCATCCTGGACCATCAAGCTCACGGCTGACATTACGTTGAGCAACAATTATACGGCAAAATATGTTTACGGAACTTTCAACGGTGGTCATCACACCATTTATAACCTTACGCAGTCCAGTTTCCTCTGGCCTGCTCACAATGCCAAAATCAAAAATTTCACCGTTTCCAACAAAACAGCTCCCAACGGTTCTGTTTTTACGATAAGCGGTTCCAAAAGTTTGTTTGGTAGTCCGGACAGCTCCGAAATCGGGTCCGGAGAAGTAGTCCACATGTGGGACGTATATAACGAACGCATTTTAACGTCGTCGTCGAACAAAACCGGCGGATTTTTTAATGATGTGAGTATCGCCGGAAAGATCGTTCTTGAGGACTGCGCCAATTCCGGCAACTATACGGCATCCACCAACTACAACCATAAATTGGGTGGATTTGTGGGTACGTTGAGCAGTGGATACGTCGTTTTCACACGTTGCACCAACTTCGGCAACATCTCCGCTTCGCAAGCGGGCGGCTTCGTCGGCGTTTACAACGCGGGAGCAAGGATCAAGATGACGGGCTGTACCAACACCGGAACGATCACCGGTATTTGCAACGGCACCGCCTACGGCATTGCCGGCGGACTGATCGGCGGTTTCAACAACGGCGGTGCGTTTACGAGCGGCAGTTCCATCGAGCTGATCAACTGTACCAATCGCGGCAATATCCTGCTGGACAGTACGGCGAACAACACGAAAGCCTTTGCCATCGGCGGACTGATCGGCACGGCAGGCACCGCAAACGCGGACGTTACCTACACGATCTCCATGACAGGGTGCGCCGTTTGCTGCTGCACCATTGACGCGACCGACAACGACTACACGCACGGCAACGTCTATGCCGCGCCGTTCCTCGGCAAGATCGTTCCCAGAAGCTATGAAGACGTCACGGTCACCGCAACCAACTGCTATGCAAGCATCGTTGGGGTTTCCGCGCTGAACAACAAGGCGCGGGTGGCGTTCGGTGTCCACGCTGCCACCGGATATCATCAAGTCACCGCAACCAACTGCATTTTCAACGGCGTTGTCGAATACAACGCGAACGGTCAACCGATCGCTTGGAACGCCGATTGGTGCGACAACGTCGTTTTCACGTCGGCTCCTTCCGACGATAACGGCTATTCCGACAACGATACCGACGATATCATTTCCGACGGTCTTGCTCCGCTCTTTGAAGTCAGTGCCGGAAGCAATCATACCACCGATTTTCGCTTCATTGCAACGGTGAAAAACGTTACCCCGGGAGCTTATTCGAATTACGGCTTTTACGTGACGTGGTCGGTTGCTCCGGATCCTCAACAGGCTCCCCTTGTCGGTGACGCATTGCGTATTACCGCCGACCTCTATCCCGGGATTGATTATAACGGTGCGTACAGAACCGCAAGTCAACTTTATCCGGGACATCCCGACGAGGAATATGTCTTTACGGCGACCGTGGAAGGCGTTTCCAATGCGCTCGGGAATGTCGTGACCTTCTACGTAACGCCCTATATCGTCGAGTGGAGCGGCGACATTATTTTCGGCAAGACCGGAATCGTTCAGGGCGGCGGTATCGACACCAGCACGCCGATCTCCGTGATGTCATACAACCTGAAAGACGGTGCATGGCTCAACCAATCCGCAACCCAACGGAAAGTCGGATTGGCAAAAACCATCGCTCTCAAAAATCCCGAGATCGTTTGCGTGCAGGAAGCCAATCAACTTTCGGCTTCCGTGCTTGCTTCGGCTTGCGCGAGCAACGGCACGAGAACTTACTCTACCTATCAGGTATACCACACCGCCGTGATGTGGGATTCTTCGCTTTACACCAAGTTGACCGGCGGCTCTGTGGATTGCACGGTTCCGACGTCCAACGGTGGTGACGGCTATACCCGCATCTGCACGTGGGTCAAACTGAAACGGAACGCGGACAACGCGATTTTCTACGTCGTTTCGGCGCACTTCGATCTGAACAAACCGGGAACCAGCGCGGACACCCTGATTACCTATATAAACCAAAACTTCGGCACGGATGCCCGTGTGATCATGGCGGGCGACCTCAATGCCAACGAGGCACGGTGGCTGAACATTGCGCAGATGAAGAATGCGGGCTACAACAATGCCGATACCGAATACACCGATTTCCTGACGAATCACAACATCAAAGGATATGAGCCCTATCGGTGGACAGACATGGTCGGCAATACCACAGCCGCCGACAACGGGTTGGCTGTGACTCACCCCTCGAACGGTGCGATCCTCGATTGGTGTTATTATACCACGGGCAGTTTCAATTCCGGCAATTTTGAGGTTATCACAACAGAGGTATATTGGAGTTATTCCTATGAGAGTGTTTCTTTTTGGCATAGCGGTTCTTGCACCGATAACCCGTCCGATCATTATCCGATCTACGCAAAATTCACACTTCAATAAATTATCCGCTCCACTCCGCACCCCGCGGGCAACTTCGCCCGCGGGGCACATAAAACCAAACAAAGGAAGAAGAAACCATGAAAAAAATATTCGCGATGTTTCTCGCCCTGTTGATGCTGCTTACCGCTTCCTGCACGGATGGGGGGTGGCTGATCGAGGATTCTTCGGAAACAACGACCGAAACGGAAAGTGTTTCCGCTTCGGATGAATCTTCCGAGGCGGATGCCCCGATTCTTTCCGTGTCTTCTCTCGCAGACTATCGGATCGTGGTTCCGTCTTCCTGTACCGACGAAGAAGAGGCGGCAATCGCGAAATTTGTCAAAGCCTTGGACGACGATTTCAAAACCACGCTTACGATCAAAAAAGACTTGGAAGGAACCCCCGCCGAAAAGGAGATTCTTCTCGGTGTCACCAATCGAACCGAGACCCAAACCGTTTGGAGCTCTTTGAAATACGATGATTATTTCATTGGGATGCAGGGTGAAAAATTGGTGGTTCTCGGCGGCAGTTCGGCGGCAACGGTTGTGGCAATTCAAAGTCTGACAAAAATCATTTCCACCAATAAGAACGGCGAAGCTTTTTTTTGGAACGCAAAGGACAGAACGGTCTATCATCATTCCTATGTGTTGAAAGATCTGAAAATTAACGGTATTTCCGTTTCGGAATATAAATTGGTATATGCCGCTTCTCAACAAAATCGGGAGAATGTTTACGCTGAAGTTTTGCAAAAGGCGATCCTTCAAATTTGCGGTATTTATGTGCCGATCTCGGATACTTTGGGAAAAATGAACGGCGGAATCATCTATGTTGGAATATCCGATACACAAGCGAAGCTCACTGCCGACGAGGACCAAGATATAATCTGCATTTGCGGGGTCGGGCAACTCGATTTGTTCTATGCCACGCAGGTACTGGCAGGGCGGTTGACTTCTTCTGCTACAGGCAACGTGACCGTTCGGTCAAGCGAAGTGTTCTCCTATAAATCGAGCGATTTGAATCTTACTGCCTACGGTGTCTATCCCCAATATGTGACCGTAAAGGTCATGTCATATAATGTGCAGAACGCGGGAAATGACAAGAGCGGAGAATCGTCCCACGATGCAAAATACCGGAAGCTCGCCGCAAAGATCAACAGTGAGGCACCCGGTATCGTTGCATTGCAGGAATGTGCCAAATCTGATGCTGCAAATGGGATTATTTCCTATCTGCAAGGCTCCTATGCTGCTTTTGTGATCCAGGATATTCACCCGGTTATTCTGTATAACACAACGCTATACGATCGTGTAGCTCAAGGATACCGAAAGATCGGGTCGGAGAACGATGAAAATGGCTCGAAATATGATCGGTATCTCTTCTGGGCAAAATTCCGCTGTAAGGACAGCGGCAAGGAGTTTGTTGTGGAGTCGGTGCATATCGACTATGTGACCAAAGCTTGCAAGGCGCAACTGCATGCGATCGTCGATTTCATGCAACAAAACCACCCGAATATTCCAACCGTTCTGCTGGGCGACTTTAATGTGACCGAATCCGGTCTGGACGTTCAATATTTGACGAATGCGGGCTATTCGGATGCTCGCAAAACCGCAGCGAGCGCGCAGAACCGAGACGAGCCGACTTTCCCGAAGAAAGGCACCATTCTGGATTTCATTTTTGCAAAGGGCTTTACGGCGTTATCCTTTAAAACCTTGACGGCGGAAAACAACCCATCCGACCATCTTCCGATCTGTTCGTTGCTTGCATTCCGATAATTGTGAAGTGGATTACGAGAAAAGAACACCGAAATCGAAAAACAGGATGCCATGATGACGGATCAAACCCCGAAATTCAAAACCGAACACGGCGAAGCCGCCGGACAACAATAGACGACCGGATAGGAGAGGTCTCTGTAAATGCGAGGCGTCTCCTACCGTTGCAAGAGGAGTGCTTTTATGAACCATCGAATTTTGAGTTACAACCTGTATAGTCCCCGCCCGAACGACGCCCGAAGGGATCGGGTACTTTCGGTTATTCGGGAAATCTCCCCCGACATCATGGGCTTGCAGGAGATCACGCCCGTTTGGAAGGCGATTCTGGAAAAAGAGTTCGGCAGGCGATATGCGTTTGTCGGAGACGCGCGCGAGGAGGGAAGAGATTGCGAGTATGCGCCCGTCCTCTACAACCGTCGGAAATATGATTGCTTGGATTGGAAAACCTATTGGCTGTCCCAAACGCCGGAGCAACCGTCCAAATTGGAGATTTCCAAGTATTATCGCATTTGCACGGTCGCGAAACTGAAAAGAAAAACCGACGGGAAAACCCTGCTGTTTGTGAGCGTTCACATGGACTATGTTTGGGACGCGGCGGAGGAGCAGGCAAAGATCCTATTGAACATTCTGGATCGCTGCGAAGAAATGCCGACCGTTGTTTGCGGGGATTTCAACTGCAACGGCGAATCGCCCGCCTATGCCACCCTTGCGTCGTCGCGGTTCCGGAACGTGGCGGAAATTGCGGAAATGACCGCGATCACACCTACTTTTACATCTTTCGGAAAACGTTACGACACCATTGATTTTGTGTTTGTCGATCGGGTTGCGGCGAAGAGCTTTGTTGTTCCCGAAGTCAAGGTGAACGGAGAATATCCGTCCGACCACAACCCCCTGATTTGCGAATTTTCGATTTGAAAGAGGAAACCGACATGAAGAGAACCGTGATCGAACTCAAACGATCCGTCACATTCCTGAAAATCGGCGGAAAATGCGAAACCTTGGAAGCGGCGCACGCCGTTGCCGCACAGACTCCATCCGACGAATGGCGGCCGGTTCGAATTCCGCACGACTGGGCGATCGAAGGCGATTTTGACCGCGAAAACGACATCGTTTATAACGAGGACGGAAGTCTCCGCTACACAGGTCGGACCGGCGGTTTGCCGACCGTCGGAACGGGTGTATATCGGGTTGGCGTATCGGTTCCCGAAACCGACGTTTCCCGCAGTGCGTTTCTCGAATTTGACGGCGTGATGGATGAATGCTTGGTGTATGTCAACGGGAAAATTGCCGGCGGAAACCATTGGGGTTACCGTTCCTTTTGTCTGGAAGTCACCCCGCTGATCGCATTCGGAGAGGAAAACCTGATCGAGATCGTTGCGCGGGTCAAGCCGGAAAACGGTCGTTGGTATAGCGGAGCCGGAATTTTTCGCCCGATGCGGCTGGTGTTGACCGACAAAACGCACCTGACGTACGGCGGTACGCGGATTTGCGTTGAACCGATTACCGAAAAAGGCGCGACCGTGAAAATTCGCGCTGAATTTGAAGGGACGCCGTCGGAAGTGAAGGTGCGCGTTTCGGATGCGTCGGGGAGGGTCGTTGCCGAAGGCGCTTTTCCAGAAGGCAATGCCGAATTGACGATTTCCGATCCGCAATTGTGGAGCGTGGATCACCCGTATCTCTATTGCGCCGAGATCACGCTTTCTGGCAAGAACGGAGAAGAAGTCGATGCGAAAACGTTTCCGTTCGGCATCCGAACGATCGCATTCGATCCCGAAAAAGGGTTCTCTTTGAACGGGGAACCCATGAAATTCAAGGGCGCTTGTTTGCACCATGATCTCGGGTTGCTCGGTGCGGCATATAACGAGTCCGCCGCGCGTCGTCAGCTTGAAAAGCTACGCGAAATGGGGTGCAACGCCATTCGCACTTCGCACAATCCGCCTGCACCGCAATTTTTGGATCTTTGCGACAGAATGGGCTTTTTGGTGCTTGATGAGTTTTTCGACGAATGGACGGTCGGCAAATGCGAAAACGGCTATCATACCCGATTCGAGCAGCACGCGGAAGAAGACATCCGCGCGGTGATCCGTCGGGACGCCAACCACCCTTGCGTGGTTCTTTGGAGCATCGGAAACGAAATTCCCGAACAGCTCGACCCGAACGGTTGGAAGATTGCGGCGCGCTTGCGCGACGTTTGCCACGCGGAAGACCCGACCCGACTTGTGACCATCGGAATCAATCGCGCAGACCAGGCGGTTCCGAACGGATTTGCCGATCAGGTGGACGTGGTGGGTTGGAACTACCGTTGCCGCAGTTATCAGAAATTCCATAAAGATCATCCGGAATACATCATGTTCGGTTCCGAAACCGAGTCTTCTTGGTCGTCCCGCGGGGAATACAAATTGCCCGCGGAGTACGAACACGAGCGTGTGATCCGCGAGGATCTGACGGTCAACGCCTATGAAATGTCCATGAACCGCACCTACACGCCGGAGAAAGAATTTTCCTATCAGGAATTACTGCCGTTTGTGTGCGGACAGTTTACCTGGACGGGATTTGACTATTTGGGTGAACCGGCACCCTACGACAAGGAATGGCCGTCGAGAAGCTCCTATTTCGGTATTTTCGATCTTGCCGGACTTCCGAAAGATCGCTACTGGTTGTTCAAAAGCGAATGGACGGACAAACCGGTTCTCCACCTGTTCCCGCATTGGAACTGGCAGGGAATGGAAGGGCAACCGATCCCCGTGCATTGCTTTACCTCGTTTGATTGCGGGGAACTGTTTGTCAACGGAAAGTCGCAGGGCGTGCGAAAGAAATATTACGGCTTTGAGCATGAATTGGAACAGTACCGTTTCATTTGGAAAGAAGTTCCGTATGAACCGGGAGAACTGCGCGTTGTGGCATACGACAAAAACGGAAATGTCGTTATGGAGGATGTCCGATACACGGCGGGCGAGCCGAAGAAGATCATTCTGACACCCGAAAAGGAGTGGTTGGAACGGGACGAGGAAAACGTGCTGTTCGTCCGTGTGAGTGTGGTCGATGAAAAAGGCGTGGAATGTCCCAAGGCAAACAACAAAATCCGCTTTGCCGCCAAAGGTGCGGAGATCGTCGGTACCGACAACGGTGACCAACGCGATACGAACGGGCTTACAAGACCCTGTCGCTCTCTTTATAACGGATTGTGCGTGGCTGCCCTGCGGTGGGACGGAAAGTCCGAAAACGCTGTGTTGACAGCCTCTTCGGAAGGGCTTGGAGAAACGCTCCTTACCATTCCCGTTCGGTAATAAATTCCGAAAAATCACGAAACAGTTTCGCTGAAAACAACATTGACTTTTTCGCACAAAAAAAGTAAAATAATAGTAACGATAATAAGGGATATAAATAAGGAATTATTTGACAATTCTTTGATTTCAAAGTAAAATATTACATATCGGATAAGGAGCAAAATAATGGAACGATATGCATGGAAAGCAAGGATAAAAGACGGGAAAAAAGAAGAATACAAACGCCGCCATGATGAGATTTGGCAGGAAATGAAAAATCTTCTGAAATCCGCCGGAATTTGCAATTATTCCATTTGGAACGTGGGCGACGAGCTGTTCGGCTATTACGAATGTGAGAAAGGCATTGCCTATGCCGCAAAAACACAGGCGGAAAGCCCGATCGTTGCGAAGTGGAACGAATACATGAAAGACGTGATGGAAATGGACACCGATCCCGAAACCGGTGCCCAGCCGCTCCTTCGGGAAATGTTTTATTTGAAATAAGAAAGGGAAGACCATGGAACTGACATTTACCGAGATCCGTTCGCTGACACACGGTGCGGATCATATCACGGAAGAATCGGACGGACTTCATTTTCATAAATGCACCGCAAAGCAGGAAGCGGCATGGGAAGCCTTGGAGGATGTTTTTTATTCGCGTGTGCGCGCTACATGCGGTATCCGTTTGGAAATGGAAACCGATGCGGAAGCAATCGGCTTTTGCGCTCCTTCCGGCAATAAATTCGAAGTTTGGGTCAACGGAATGTTTTATCGTCAGATCCTCGCGGATGACCTGCGCAAAACAGGGGAAACACCGACCGTGACAATGGAGTCCGGCATCAAGCGCATTATGTTCGCGCTTCCCAGCCATTCCACGGGAGTTCTTTCTTCTTTCTCTTTGGATGGTGCAACGTTTTTTCGCCCGGTCAGCTATGAAAAAAAGATGCTGTTCATCGGGGACTCGATCACACAGGGGTGGGACGCCCAATACGACACTCTTTCCTTCGCTTACCGCACGGCAACCATGCTCGGCGTCGATTTTCACATTTGCGGGGTCGGCGGGGGACGCTTTGTACCCGAAACGTTTGATAAAGTCTCGTTCGATCCGGATATGGTCGTGATCGCTTACGGGGTCAACGATTTTAACACGAGGCACCGAACGGTCGAGGAGAATGTAGCAAACGCAAATGCCTATCTGGATCTGGTGAAAAGCGCCTACGGCGACCGCCGCGTGGTGGTCATCACACCGATTTGGCTTGGTAAAAAGGACGCGGAATGGAATCTGGTCATGCGATCATCCATTGCGAACGTTGCAATCGAAAAAGGGTTTGAAGTGGTGGACGGAGAAACCCTTTTCCCGCAAAATACTGCGTTTTTCGCGGACGGATATCTGCATCCGAACGATCTCGGATTTTCGATCTACGCGGAGCGATTGATCCATTATTTCACGAAAGGAAAAATATAAAATGGCAAATGTCAGAATTGATTTCGGCAAAAAGATCAAGCCGATGAAACCCATGCACGGCTTGGGACAGCCGCCGTTCTACGGGATCGACGATTCCATGTTCCATTATCTCACCGAGGCGGGGATTCCTTATTCCCGTTTGCATGATGTTGGCGGCTGCTACGGGGAGAATCGTTTTGTAGACGTTCCCAATATCTTCCGTGATTTCGACGCGGATGTCAACGATCCCGCAGCCTACGATTTCGTATTCACTGATTGGCTGTTGGGAAAATTGATGAAAGCGAAGTGCGAACCCTATTACCGCCTTGGTATCACCATTGAGAACAATGCGGACATGAAAGCTTATCGCACCGCCCCGCCTGCCGACTATCAGAAGTGGGCAGAGGTTTGCGAGCATATCGTGGCGCACTATAACGAAGGTTGGGCAAATGGATTCCATTATAACATCAAATATTGGGAGATCTGGAATGAGCCGGACGGAACCGTCCCGGGGTATCCCTATAAAGCCGAACTCTGGACGGGCACGCCCGAGGATTTCTACCGCCTTTATGATGTGGCGGCAAAGCATTTGAAAAAGAAGTTCCCGAATATCAAGGTCGGCGGCTATGCCGCAACCGCGTTTCGCGGGATCTTCATGACGCCGGAGGAATACAAAGGCTCCCGCGAGGAACTGTTCATCAATTTTTTCAACGGATTTTTCGATTACATCAAGGAACACAATTCCCCTATCGATTTCTTTTCGTGGCACAGCTACAACGTCGTGGATAAAATGGTCATTTTGGATCAGTATGTTCACGAGCAGTTGGTCAAGCGCGGTTACGGTGATCTGGAAACGCATATCAACGAGTGGAACCCCAAGCACGGTCGGCGAGGAACGGCATTCCACGCGGCTCATGTTCTTGCCTGTATGCTCGCCATGCAGAATGGGTATCCTGCCGTGATGAACCTTTACGACGGTCGGCTCGGTGTTTCTTCCTACGGAGCGTTGTTCAATCCGATGACCTGTAAGCCGTTTCCGACATACTACGGGCTGGTGGCGTTCAATCAGCTTTATCAGCTCGGAACGCAGGTCGAAACAACGGTCGAGGGGGAGGGTGTCTATGCCGTTTCCGCATCAGATGGAAAGACGAAGAAAACCATGATCGTCAACCTGACCGAGGAAAAACAGGAGATCGAATATACCGGTGTTCCGGAGAATTACCGCAACGCATGGATTTTGGATGAAGAACATCTGCTCGGATGGACGCCGCAAATCAAAAGCTTGGAACCGTATCAAATTTTGTTAATTGAATGGTGATAAAATGAACTATCGGAAGTATGATCTGACCGAAGATGCAAAGTTGGTTCTGAATTATATTGATGGCATGACCGATCGTGCATACGACTATCTGCCGTATTGGTTGGTAACGCCCCATAAGAAACCCGCCGAAGCGGAGCATTGCAAAGTGGATGACGCCGAACTGGTCGGTTCGTGGCTCGAAGCTGTCGATAGCCTGATCGGGATTTTGGGAGAGGTCGGCGAGAGCAGGAACCTTTATGAAGGGTTCCGCCGTCGAGTACTTTCCTCGTGGGGAGAACACGGACTTCGTTTCCATGAGCCCTACCCGTGGACGCATACGATTCATTCTTCTTTTCACGAAATGGGATATATTCTGCCGGCGCTCAACCGCTTGGTTCGGAACGATCCGAACGACAAAGAAGCCGAGAAACGCGCATCGGGTTTGGTGCGCGGGATGCGTTCGTTGGTCATTGAGCGAAAGGTGAAAACTTTCTGGTCGGGCGACAGCAATGAAAAAGAACCGATCTATGAATTTCCGAACGACGTCTATCTCAAAGACGGCGGTTTTGACCTGACCCGCCACACGGGTAGAGGCGAACAAAGCATCCGCAATGCCGTTTCGCTCCATGCGCTGGTGGATCGGTATGTCATTGCCAATGACGACGTTGCCCTTGATCTCGCAGTTGGCATGGCAAATTATCTGCTCGGAGCGTCCCGCTATTTCAACTACAAACATGAGTTTTTCGGTCATGTGCATTCTGCGGTCTGGGTGGCGGCGGGTTTGATCTATCTCTTCCGCATGACGAAAACAGAGAAGTACCTGATTGCGGGCGAGAATATCTATCGGTATGTCCGTTCGCTTGGCTCCTCTTTCGGCTGGGTACCCGAATACGCACAATGGCACCGACCGGAAGAAGAGCATTGCGAAACCTGCTGTATCAAGGATATGATCCTTTGTTGCGAGGAATTGATCAAATGCGGAAAAACCGAATACTGGGATGACATGAACCGTTTTGCCCGAAACCAACTCACGGAAAATCAAATCAAATACACAGGCTATGTGGTGGCGGATAACACCTTGCCGGACGCAAACGGAAAAACCTTCCATGACCTCGACAAGCGTCTAATGGGCGGTTATACGGGCGGATCGGAGCCGAACAGTATTTCGCTGACGCGCTTCCGTTCCATCGCGGGGTGTTGCGTGGGAACGGGACCGATCGCGCTGGGGATCCTTTGGCAAAATGTCGTAACCGAACGGAATGGAATTCTGACAGTCAATCTCCACACCGATAAGAAAACGGACGCCTATTGTCTGACGCACGAAATGCCGGATGAGGGAAAAATCACCTTGACGGTCAACGAAATGAAAAAAGCGGGTTTCCGTATCTACCCGTGGATGGGCAGAGAATGGAAACTGTATCGGAACGGGGCGGAGATTGAACCGCTTTGGGATGCGATGGAAGAAACCGCTTATGCGGAGCAACTCACCAAAGGCGATGTTCTGGAACTGCGTTTCCCGATGAAGACCGTGGAGAAAAAAGAGTTCTTTGCGGGTCGGGAATATACGGAATTTTGGAGAGGTGCCGACATGGTCGATTTGCTTCCGCACGGGGAACATATCCGGCTCTATCAGCGGGACAATCGTATCCCGAAATACTATCCTCGTCCCGAGGATGTGGTCTATACGGGAAAAACCGATCGGGGACCCACACAGCAGGGAACGATATCGAAAAAGTAATATTTCCCGTCCCACGCGGCCTTTTCAAAGCCCGCATGAAAAAATAGCAAAAAGGGGTGACGCTTGGTTATGAAATCTTTTTTTCGTATCATGGGAGGAATTGTTTTGATCGCATCGTTACTTTTCAGCGGATGCGGCTTTCCCGAGTCTGTTCCTGTGGAACCTGTTTCGGAGTTGTCGACTTCGCCGTCCGATCCTGCACAGTTGCCAGATGAACCGAATGAAACCACATTTACCATTGCGACATGGAACATCGGGCATTTCAGCAAAGGGGGAAAGTATTACCCCACGGCTTTTACAGAAAGCAATTACGCGAGGAAGCTGAGAGAGTTTCAAAGTTATATCAATTCTTTGGGAGCGGATATTCTTTCTTTAAACGAATACAGCAATGAATTGATGCGTGATGAAGCAGATACGGCTGTGAAAAAAGAGTTGCTTTCGGATTATCCGATCGTTTTGGAAGGGGATCAGCGGTATTACAGTTGTAACGCGCTTTATTCCAAAGTTGCCCTCGAAAATGTTGCGGTGAAAGAATACGAGTGCAATCAGGGGAAATGGAAAAACGTGCAGATCAATCCGAATAACGGAACGGTCAAAGCGACGCAATATTACTATATTGAGGCGGATTTGAATGTTGACGGGAAACAGGTAAAGGTTGTTTGTACGCATCTTGCGTTTCAGGGAATAGATAAAGATCCCCTGATTAAAGACCAGGTCGATGAACTGATTGAAAAATTCAGCTCTTACGATCGGGTGATTATGATGGGGGATTGGAATAGCGAGGATTTCCCGTTTTTCAAAGATTGCTTTGAAAAGGGCGGATTTCGGCTTGCAAATGAAAATGCCGATACGGTCACGTATCCGTCGGATTTATGGGTTCTGTCGCTGGACAACTTTGTTTACAAGGGTGTCACGGTGCGCGATTTTCAAGTCAAACAGACCGATCTTTCCGACCACTATGCCGTGGTCTGCCGAATGTCGGTAGATTGAAGACGATTTTTGATTTGTAATGAAACCGGGAGAAAAAATGAAATTTCTGACAGAGCTTCACGCACATACGAGCGGGGTCAGTCCATGCGCACATCACACGCCGGAGGAAGTGGTTGACCTGTACCGTGCAAACGGTTATACCACGTTGGTTCTGACCAATCATTATACCGAAAAGATCTTGACAGACGCGGGCGACACATGGGAAGAACGGGCGGAGTTTTACCTTTCGGATTATGTCCGTATGCGGGACTACGCAAAAGAGACCCTGCACATCTTGCTCGGAATGGAGTTGCGGTTCAGCGACAGCAGCAACGACTATTTGATTTTCGGTTTGAACGAAGCGTTTGTTCGGGAAAATCCGAACCTGTTTGAAATGCGGCTGAAAACGTTTTTCCCGTTGGCAAAGGAAAACGGACTTCTGGTGGTGCAGGCGCACCCTTTCCGCAACGGCATGAAAATCGAAAAACCGGAGTATCTGGACGGATACGAGGTTTACAACGGTCATCCGCATCACGATTCCCGCAACGACATTGCGCTGGAATGGTGCCGCAAATATCGGAAAATGCCCACATCCGGCACCGATTTTCACCATGTGGGAACGGGGACTGTCGGGGGGATCCTGACCGACGAACCGATCCTCTGCATGGAACAGTTGACGGATGTTTTGCGTCGCCGAGCCTATTCCTTGCGTTGCGTCGGAGCCGCGGCGGAACGAGACGGCATGACCGACATGGAGAGTTTTTGAAAAGCAGGGATTGACAGCAAGCAGGTCTTTCGTCTTGTTCGTCATATCATAGAAACATATCAATCGTAAAGAAGGAACGAAAACATGATCAAATTCGGCTGGGCGGAAACGGATATCACACCGAAAGAAAAAATCGCATTGGACGGAGAGTTTTTCGAGCGTGCGACCAAAGAGGTGGAAACACCTCTGACGATCACGGCGCTCGCCATTGAAGCGGACGGGGAACAGACGGTGATCTGCTCCTGCGATCTGGTGGAAATATCGGAAGAATTTATGTGGGGGGTGCGTGCGAAAATCGGGAATATCGGGCTGGATCCCCGCAAGATCATCGTCGGGTGCGTCCATATCCACAATTCCTATACCATGCGCCGGAAGGGACCGTTTGAGGAAAAGGGAAACATGTCAGCCGGCAGTTCGTGGAAAGTGATCCAACAATATATGGGATCGGATTGTGAATATCTCCCGCAGGTGACGTCGGACGATTGCATGAGCCCGGACGATGCTTTCGATTATCTTGCGGACGCCGTCGCGAAAACGGTCGTTCAGGCGTGGAACAACCGCAAACCGGGAGGCTACGCTACGGGATTCGGCAGAGCCGCCGTGGGGATGAACCGCCGCGTCTGCTATTCGGACGGGACCGCCAAGATGTGGGGCGACGCCGATACCGCAACCTTTACCGAACTGGAAGGCGGGAACGACAACGGCGTGGAACTGATGTTCGTTTACGACGACAAAAAGAACCTGACCGGCGTGGTTGCC
>JAGAEA010000009.1 GCA_017613355.1 Clostridia bacterium | reverse complement strand
GCGAAGAAAAAGTACCCCTCACCCTTGCCCCTATCCTGCCAAAAAGAAGGAATAAATGGTTGCGCTCCTTCCTTTCGGGAAAGGAGCGTTTGAGAGGGAGCCCCCTTTTCTTCGCAGGAAGAAAAGGGGGCTCCCTCTCAAAGTCTTATAACGATCATCCTTACGCGCCGCGCTTGATTTTGTTTGTGGTGGTTTTCACGAACGGTTCGGTGCGGTAGGTGATGTGGGAAATGCGTTTGTAGGAAGGCAGGTCGGAGAGAACGCGGTTGATGTCATCGGGAACGTTGGCATGGGGGATGGTCTCGTCGGCGATATAGATTTCGGCGGCAAGCCCCGTGTCCTCGCCGTGCTCGTTCTTGATGCCCGAAACGACGACTTCGGTGACGTAGGGAAGCGTGGAAATTTTCAGTTCGAGCTCTTCGGGGTAAATGTTTTTGCCGTTGCTCATGATGATAATATTCTTTTTGCGACCCGTAATGACAACTTCGTCGTTGTCGTTGATATAGCCGTAGTCGCCCGTGAAGAACCAACCGTCCTTAATCGCTTGGGCGGTCAGATCGGGACGCTTGTAGTAGCCGAGCATGACCACGTCACCCTTGACGCAGATCTCGCCGATGCCTTCCTCGGTGGGGTTGTCGATACGCCATTCGAGGCAGGCAAGACGGTGACCCGCGGAGGCGAAGTTGTTGGACTTGTCGTCGTCGTTGACCGAGACGAGCGGGGAACACTCGGTAATGCCGTAGCCGCCCGTGAGGATGATGCCGATGTCGTCAAAGAACTTTCCGACCTCGGGACGAATGGGCGCGCCGCCGCAGATGATGCGGCGCAGTTTGCCGCCGAACTGAGCGTGAATGTCCTTGAAGAGCAGACGGCGCAGGTCGATGCCCACCTTGCGGAGCGCGTTCGAGAGCTTGACGGCGAAGCGGAACTTCTTTTCCTTGCCCTGCTTGCGGATGGAAGCGTTGATCTTATCGAAGAACAAGTCCGAAAAAGCGGGAACGAGATAGATGTGCGCGGGTTGATAGAGCTGAATGTTTTTCAGAACGTGGCGAAGCGAATCGTTGATACAAACGGTCGCCTGCGCCTGAATGGACACCAACAATTCGCAAACCGCTTCGTAGGTGTGGTTGTAGGGCAGGACGGAGAGACCGCGCTCGTAAATGTGGGAAACGGTCAGACCGTAGAAAATGCCGTTGACAATGTTGTGCTCGGAGAGCATCACACCTTTGGCAACGCCCGTGGTACCCGATGTGTAAACGAGATATTTCAGCTCGTTCTCATCGCTGTGGAGCGCGTCGAAAGCCGAACGGTCGAGCTTCGAGCCTTTGCGGATGAGGTTCTCGAAGGAAAGAAAGTCGCCGTTGTCCTCGGCACGGTCGAAGCAAACGAATTTTTTGACGTTCGGAAGCTCGGCGCGGTGCTCGACGAAGATTTTTTCGTATTTTTCGGAGCAGAACACCACTTCGCTGTCGCTGTCGTTGAGCAGGAACACGAGCTGATCCGCGGGCAGTTCCTTATCGAGCGGGACAAATACGCCCGCCGTCATGAGAACGGTGAGGAAGGTTTGGATCCAAGGGTAGCTGTTTTCGCCGACACAGGCGATGTGTGATTTGCCGAAACCCATTTCGGTCAGTTTTGCGCCGAGGTTTTCCACGCTGTCGTAGAACTCGCGGGTGGTGACGCTGACGATCTGTTCGTCCTTTTTGAACATATAGGAAATATGTTCGGGTTTGTCGTTGACCGCAATATCCATCATTTCGCGGATAGAGCGGATGGGCGGATTGTGTTTTTGCATGAGTAGGGCTCCTTTCGATTTGCCGCGTTTGCCGGCGGAATAGTCGGAGAAACACCTTCGGGGGCGGTCTCGGGCAGTCCTTCTGCCACGCGCTTGCCCCGCGCCGTTTCGGGAATCGCATTCGCGCACAACCCGAAAAAACGTTCGTGCCGCATGGGATCGCATTCGCGCACAACCCCGCGGCATTCGCCGGCAAGCGTACGGACGTTTCGCGGCGGGAGAGAGAGTCTTTCAATCCCTTTCCCGCGGCGTCAAACGCCGCAACACATCCGATTGATCTTTCTTCGCGTATCTATTATATGATGTTCCCGCAAAAAAGTCAATCTACACCACTCTACTGCGGCTCTACCGTTGGTTTTTGCCGCTCTACCGTCGGTAGAGTGCGGTTTTTCGACAAAACAAGCCGTGGAAAAAGGGCGTTTCTCCGCGCGGAGAAACGCCCTTTGACCCTGCCCGGATCACTTTTTGTCTTTTTGACGGTTTCCCAAAGGTGTGGGAAGGTTCCAACGGAAGCGCACGGCGAGGGTGCGGATGATGAGAATGATCGAGACCGACACCAAAATCGCGAGCAGACGTTTGGTGTGCGGGAGCAGAAGGACATAGCACACCGTTCCGAGCAGGGCGGGGATGAAATAGATGTGCTTGCGGAAAAGGAGCGGGATCTCCGCGGAAAGAACGTCGCGCAGGATACCGCCGCCAATGCCGGTAATGCACCCGCAAAAAACGAGCAACGCGCGATTTCCCGCAAGGTCGGGAACCGAAGAAAGCGCCGTGTCCACACCGAGCACGCAGAAGAACGCAAGCCCGATCATGTCGGTTCCCTCGATGAGCAAATTGTGGAGACTATGCGACAAACGGTCGGCGTTGTTGCCCGCAAAGGAGACGAGAAACACCGTGAGAGAAACGGTAAAACAGACTGCCGCGAGAATTGCGTAATCGCGGGAAACGAAGAGCAGCGGCGGATTGGTGCCAATGGTGAGATCGCGGATCAGCCCACCGCCGAACGCCGTAATGAAAGCAAAGAACAGCGCACCGAACACGTCGGCGCGTTTTTGAATGGCGACGATCGTACCCGACACCGCATAGGAAGCGACGGCGATGCACGTCAAAAGAAAAATCACAAGTTCGACCGCGGTCAAAATCAATCCCCCCGATCATGCGCGGCAAAAAATCGACCGTGCCCGAAATTCTATCCTGAATTATAGCAAAAAAACACGGGATTGTCAACTGCTTTTTGCGATTTTCCCTTTCGGAACGATAACGGTGCCGAGGAAGCCCGCCGACGCGCAAGAGAAATGGCATTTCGGGAAAATATGAAACAGGGGTCTTGAAATCAAGAAAAAAATATGGTAGAATAGAGGTGTTAATAAAAAAGAATCAAACAGATCGTTCGACAGAAAAGGAGGGATACCCGTGTCCGAATCGTTTTTCCGCCGTCTGCACCGCCGCATGACCGCCCTTCCGCTCCCCGAACAAAACGACGTCCATGCCTACGGGGCGCGCGGAGAAGAAGCCGTTTACCGTTTGCTGCGCGAGAATTTCGAGTGCGTCATTCGCAACGTGGTCGTGCCGTGGGGTGACGGGTACCTCGAAAAAGATTTCCTCGTGATACAAAAGGGCGTCCCCGTGGTGCTCGAAATCAAAACGTGGAAAGGTCGCATTTCGTCGGCGGGCGACTACTTCTGCCAGGACAAAGCCAACGGGACGCACAAAGATCTGAAAAGTCCCGTTATCACCACCAAGCATTTCATTTCCGCGATGAAGGAGTTTTACGACCTGAACCGTTCCGTTGCGGGGATCGTGGTATTCGCCGAGCCGGACTGCGTCCTCGACCTGCCGCCCGAAATGGACGGGATCGCGCTGGTTCCCGCCGTGAAAATGATAGGGGCGATCCGAACGGCGATCAAGAGAGCCGACAAGAACGAGGAAGAACTTGACCCCGCGCGCGTGTTGCACTGCGCGAGACTATACAGCAACGGACGCGAATTTTGTCGGGGCGTGATCGTGGACAAGGAAATTCCCTGCTACACCGAGGACGGCATGGAAGCCTCGCTCAACCCGCTTTACGTCAAGTATATCAACATCGACCATCAACGGCTCCGACTGCGGGACAAGATGACCGTGACCTTTACCAACGGATCGTCGGGCGTCTTTTATAACCATTGTTCGTCGGTGACGCTCCATTGCCTCGACGGGGACATTTGCCGCGTGGCGATCTCCAAGCTCAAAACCGTGGTGTTTTGAACCGAAACAACAAAGAAACCAATCACACATAAACGCAAAGGACGCCGAGCGGCGTCCTTTGCGTTTATACTGTTTGTGTCAGTTGCGGGACGACGAATAGCCGCTTCTCGACGAACGTGCGTTATCGTCTTTTCTGTCGGTAATGTTGTCGATCGCGATGACGAGAGCCGACATGAAAGCGGGGTCGAAGGAATCGTCAACCGTGAGCACGAAGGAGTCGCGCAGGGAGATTTTTCTCGCGACGTGACCGATCTCCTTGCCGTTCAAAATGATCTTGTAATTGAATTGAAGAATGTTGCCGATGACCTCCATTTCGCCGAGGTCGGACGTTACAAAATAATGATCGCTCATCGTAAAGATCTTTCTTCTGATCGTCGCTTTCACCTTTTGCTCGGCGTCGAGGATGAACGCTCTGTATGTAAAGAGACGCCAGAACTTGTTGCGGACGATGAATTTGACGTTGCCGTCCGGATCGGTCAGAAACTTTTTGTGCGTAAAGGAAAAGACTTTTCCCTTGACTTTCATCACGTCGTTTCCGTTCGTGTCCTGAATGACCGAGGAACCGCCCAACGATACCCACTTGTTTTTAATCAATAATTCCATAAGATGTCCTCCTTGGTCGGATGCGTTTGATCCGACAGCTTCATTTTACCACACGTTGGGGAAAATGTCAAGCCTCTCCCCACTTTTGAGTTGCACCGAAAAAGATGAACGCCTACCCGACGGGACGGCGGGCAACTCCCGCGTCGGAGACAGGTTCGGGGGTCGGGTAGAGCAAAGGGGAAAGTGAAGAGTGAAGAGTGAAAAAGTAAGAAATAGCCCCAACGGCTTGCGCCTTTGGGGCTTGAATTATGCGACCGAAAAAGATGTCGTGTGTTCCCCGACAGGTATTCTACACGCAAACGGCTTGCCGTTTGCTACGAACTGACCCTTCGCGTTCGCTCATGTCAGTTCGCCTGCCCCCGTCCTGCGGACGGAGCAGATTAATCCGAGGGTAGAGCAACAAGCGGGGGCGGCACATGGTGCCGCCCCCCGATTTCTAATTTATGGAAGTTGAAAAATCCGCTTTTTCTGTTATTACCACACCAACCCTGTCAAGGCTCATAAAGCAGAGACATCAATGCGGTTTGTCACTTTTCGATTTGAGATACTTTACAAGCACTTTGTTTTATGTTATACTGTAAATGACCGACACAACGCTTATGAGGAAAGGAACCGCAGATGGATACCATCAAAAAACTGTTTCGGCTCAAAAATCCATACGATCAAGAGAGAAGCGAAAAGCTGTTTCCCGCGGCGATCAAGCAGAACTGCATCTTCCACTATGAACATAACCCTGCCTATCGTGCATTGCTTGACGGGCAAGGCTTTTCTCCTTACGACAAAAACGCCTTTGACGATCTTGCCAAACTGCCCCCTCTCCCGACTCTCTATTTCAAGCATCATCTGCTGCTTTCGGTTCCGAACCGAAAGCTGATTGTCCGGGCAACTTCCAGCGGAACGAGCGGTCAGAACCAGTCGATGGTGGGACTGGATTTTTACAGTTTGCGGCGCGCATTCGACGAGGTGAGGCGATTCTTTTCCTACCATAAAATCTGGTCGCTCAAACCAACGAGATTCGTGATCTTCGGCTACGAACATAAATTCAAAAACAAAAAAGCCGTTGCACAGACCGCATGGGGATTCACCTTTACCGCTCCCGCCGTATCGAAGGATTACGTTCTCCGGTACCGAAACGGTGACTATATAGTCGATCTCGATTCGATTGAGCGGAAACTGATCAAGTATGCAAAAGGCAAACTGCCGGTTCGGACGCTCGGTTTCCCCGCCTATACCTATTTTCTGCTCAAACAGATGAAAGAACACGGCGTGAAAGTCAGACTGCCGAAGGGTAGCATGATGACGCTCGGCGGTGGTTGGAAGCAGTTTTACGCCGAGAGGATCTCAAAAGAGGATTTTTATGCGCTCGCCTTTGAAGTTCTCGGAATCGAGCAAGAGAATATTATTGAATTTTTCGGTGCGGTAGAACACCCGATCCTCTGGACACAATGCAAGTACCACAGATTTCACGTTCCCAACTACGCCCGCGTTATCATTCGGGACGTAGATGATCTGCTTCCTCTGCCGAACGGTCAGGTCGGGATCATCAATCTGCTTACGCCGATGTGCCGCGCAACTCCTTTGACTTCGGTCATGACCGACGATCTCGGAATCCTGCACGAAAACGACTGCGGTTGCGGAATTCGCTCGCCTTATCTGGAAATCATCGGCAGGGTCGGTATTGAGGATATTCAAACCTGCGCGGCGGGCGCGGAAAATATTTTGGAGGGCAAAAATGATACTCGCACACGGAAAACTTTATGAAAACAAAGAACAGGGTGCGATCATCGCCTCTCTCAAAGCTGCGATTTGTGAAACTCTGAACGGTCCGAAGCTCGACACGGAAGAAGTGATTCTTGCCTGCGACAGACTTTCCAAAAAGGCGGAGGGCGGTGCGTTCGATGAGATCGCAAAACCGCTTTTGGAATTTGCACAGGTCGATTATGCAACCTATCTCGATTATTGCAGAATGTTTTCGGAAAAAGAACTTCGGAAAAAGCTCGATACCGAACTTTGCGGACTTTCCGAATCCGAAACGAAGATCTCCGAGCATCTTTTCCGCGAACGCCGTCCGCTCGGTGTGCTTCTCCACATCGCGGCGGGAAACGTCGATGCCCTTCCCGCCTATTCGGTAATCGAAGGTCTGCTGACCGGGAATATCAATCTTCTCAAACTTCCTTCCGGAGATAACGGCGTTTCGGTCCGATTGCTCTCGGAACTGATCGCGGAATGTCCGGCGCTCAAAGAATACATCTATGTGTTTGACGTTCCCTCAACCGAAATTGAAACGATCAAGACGCTTGCCGGTCTTTCGGACGGCGTGGTTGTTTGGGGCGGCGATGCCGCCGTCCGTGCGGCACATCGGTTCATCGAGCCGAATACGAAACTCATCGTTTGGGGACATAAACTTTCGTTTGCCTACGCCCTACCCGGCTGTCCGGATGATATGCTCTGCTCGCTCGCCGCAGACATTTGCAAAACGAACCAACTGCTTTGTTCTTCCTGTCAGGGAATCTTTGTGGATACCGACGACGAAGAGGAACTGCGGTCGTTCGGCGAGCGGTTCTTTGAAATACTGAAAAAAGAAAATCAAAGATACGGAAAGGCGCCACGTGGAATGCGTGCAAAAAACACGCTCAAGCTCTACGACGACAAACTGGAAAACAGAGATACGATCTTTGCGGGAGAGGGCGTTTCGGTTGTAATCCGAAGCGACAGCGAACTCGAACTATCCTATCTATTCCGCAATGTTTGGATCAAAGCGCTTCCGCACGAAAAAATCATCTCGGCGCTCAAACATCAAAAGGGATATTTGCAAAGCTGTGCCCTGTTCATCCCGGACGGGGACACAAAAGAAACCGTCATCGAATCTCTCAAACGCACCGGACTGACGAGAATTACCGGACCGTCGCTCTCCACGATGCTTTTCGGAGAAGCGCACGACGGCACTTTCGCGCTGCGGGAATATTCCCGCATCGTGGACGTTTACCGATAAAGGATCGCCTATTCTGTTCAGAAAGCTTTAACATTCTGAAATATTATTTGCTCTTGGATACCAATAACATAAGTTATTCAACACCATTCTTTTGCAATATAGAAATATCGTATTTTTATTATCTTTAGAAGAAGGATGTATACATGAAAAAACTCGGATACTATTTTCGCAGGGCATGGGAGACATCGCGGGCGTATCTTTTCACGACGGTGCTCCGGAATCTGTTCGCCGCGCTCATTTCCCTGCTCGATGTCGCGGGAATCGGCATCGTTGTGGATGCGCTCATGAGCGGGAAGCCGTATCGGGATGTCATTTTTGTCATTCTGATCTACCTTGCGGCAAACTTGGCGATTGTACTTATCGGGCAGATTCTGTCTTTGTGCGAAAGCCGTGCGGCGCGGAAAGCAAGCAACGTTCTGCAATACGGGTACATGCAGGACTGCCTTGACGTGGATTATCACTATGTGCAGGATCGGGAGATCCTGAATCTGAAACGCAATTCCATGAAGGCGCATCCGGTCTTTTCTTTGGATGCGTTCGGAAGGGGTATACAATCTCTGGTTGCAATGCTCGGCGTGGCTTCCGTCTTTGTGTTTTTCAGTCCGTGGTTTTTGCTCATCCTGCTTGCCACCTCTGCTCTGCTCATTGCGCTGAACATCTTCACGCAGTCCTGTGATTACAAATTCAGCATCGAGCGGACCGACGACGACCGCAAACTGCAATACCTCTATGAGGTGATGACGAAATATCAGTTTGCCAAAGAAGTGCGCATCGGCGACGCAGATGCCTACATAGAATCGAAATACGAATCCGTTTTTGCGACATTTTTCGGGAAACTCAAAGGATTGCTCCGCAAAAAATATTGGGTGAACGTGCTGAGCGTGGTTCTCTCCTGCCTGCAAAGCGCCGTCATGTATCTCTATTTTACAAGGCAGGTGACAATAGGCGAGATCCGGCTCTCCGAATATGTCGTGCTGGTGGCGTCCACCGCCCTGTTCACCACATCCATTCTTTCGCTGTTCCGAGAGATGGGACACATTCGCAATGCGCTCAAAGCCGCCGACCTGTATCGCGCCTATGAGGAACTCACGAAAAACAACCGCACGCAGAAGGACAGCAACGCGCTCCCCTCGCAGGATATCGACATCCGCACCGCGGATCTGGTGTTTGACGATGTCTCGTTCCGGTATCCCGGTGCATCGTCCGACACAATAAAACACATCAATCTTACCATATCGGCGGGACAAAAGGTCGGGATCGTCGGGCTGAACGGTTCCGGAAAAACGACACTGATCAAACTGATCCTCCGCCTATATCAGCCAAGCGCGGGAAAGATCACACTCGGCGGAATCGATATTTCAGAGATCCCCTACTGCGACTATGCGGACTATCTCGGCGTCATGTTGCAGGATTTCTCGCTGTTCGCGTACAGCATTCGGGAAAATATCGTCTTTGACCGCGAGCCGGACGAGAAACGGCTCCGAACATGCATCGAAGAGTCCGGTCTTTCGGAAAAGATCGCCTCCCTGCCTTGTGGCATGGAGACATCGGTATACAGAGAACTCGACGACAACGGCATTGAGTTTTCCGGCGGTGAGGGACAGAAACTCGCCATGGCGCGCGCCCTCTACAAGAACGCGGGGATCCTACTGCTCGATGAGCCGACAAGCGCCCTGGATGCCATCGCCGAACAGGCATTGTTCTCACGTCTCGCCGAACTTGCCCACGGAAAAACGACCGTGTTCATCACCCACCGCATCTCTTCTACCGTATTCTGCGACAGGATCGCCGTGGTGGAGGGAGGCGAGATCGTCGAGGTGGGAACGCATTCCGAACTGATGGAAAAGCACGGGTGTTATGAAACGCTTTTCCGCGCGCAAGCCAAGTATTATCAAAAAGAGGGGGATGCCGTCCTATGAAAAAGAGTGGAAAATGGTCGGAAACCCGCAGTGTTCTCAGGCTTCTGTGGACATGCGAGCCGCGATATCTTTTGACATTTATCCCGCAAGTCCTGCTGTCTTCTCTATTTGATGTGCTTTTGGTATACTTCCCGAAGTTATTTATCGAACAATTGGAAAGCGGGAAAGCATACAGCGACATCGCCCTCGCAATCGGGCTGTACATTGCCGTCACATTTGCCATCCGGACGCTCGGTGCATGGCTTGGTAGCAAAAATGCACTGTACATGGAGCGTTTCTCGCGGAGCATTCAGATGCAGGCCGGAAAGATCACCATGGCACTTCCGCTGTCCGATATGGAGGGGGCAAAATTTTCCGACAAACTCGCCATGGCGAACAACGCCACGGGAATCGCGGATGCCCTCGACATTTTGCGCCGGATTTTCTCAAACGCGCTGACGATCCTCAGTCTGTCGGTCATTGTGACGCGGTTGGATGCGGTCTTTATCCTCACCGTCAGCGCGGTTCTGGGCTTGAAAGTATGGTTTGTCTGGCTCACCTACCGCTACCGGGAAAAGCGCCGCAAGGCCTACGCCGCCAACAACCGCAAAGGTAACTATCTCGACGGTATGGCATATTTCAATCCTGGTGCCGCCAAAGAGATCCGCATCAACAAAATCGAGCCGTGGTTCATGTCCAAGGTGACCGATTTCCGGGAAGAAATGCTGGGGCTGCAATATGGGGACTTCGGAAGAAACACGTTGTTTGAGTGCATTTCTGCGGTCATCATGGCTGTGCAATCGTTTGTGATCCTGTACGTTCTGAGCGGAAAGGTCTTTGCGGGGACGATCGGAATTGCCGATTTCACCATGTTCTTTTCCGCCGTCACAAAACTGTCGGTGGCATTGTCGGCGATCGTCAGCGACATCGGTGAATACAACCGCAAGAGGCTGTATGTTTCGGATTTTCTCTCCCTGCGTAAGCAGGAGACACCCACACGCACAAAAGATACGCCCGCGCCGGGGCAAACGGATATCGTATTTGAAAACGTATCGTTCCGCTATCCGAATACCGAAACGTTTGTTCTGAAAAACATCAACATCCGCATTCCGACAGGCGAAACCCTGTCGGTCGTCGGAAAGAACGGCGCGGGCAAATCTACGTTTATCAAACTGATCTGCCGGTTTTACCGTCCGACCGAAGGACGCATCACGGTCGGCGGCGTGGACATTCATGAGATCGGCGACGCCGAGTATAACGCTCTGATCTCCGCGGTTTTCCAGGACTATCAGAATTTTTCGCTGACCCTCAGAGAAAATGTCCTGCTCGGAAAGCAGGAGGAAGATCTTGCGGGACTGATGGAGGACGTCGGGCTGTCGGATCTTGTCAGCCGACTGCCAAACGGAATGGATACCTATCTGTTAAGACGGTTTGATTCAGACGGAGTTGAGTTGTCCGGCGGAGAGGGGCAGAAACTTGCCATCGCGAGGGCGGTATATAAAAACGCGCCTATACTGATTCTTGATGAGCCGACCGCGGCACTCGATCCCAAGGCGGAGAGCGAAATCTACGAGCGGTATTTTAACATCGCCAAGAACAAAACGACCATCTTTATTTCTCACCGTCTGGCGTCGACAACATTTACCGATAAGATTGCACTGTTTGATAACGGGGAGATTCTGGAATACGGCACACACGAGGAACTGATGCGTCAGAACGCGATGTATGCCACGTTGTTTCGGATTCAAAGCAGTGCTTATCAAGTAAATTCATAAAATTGCAAAATCTTTTAAATATAAAAGAAAAACAGAATACCTGTTAAATGAAATGTTGTCAGTAAATAGTGAAAACCATGATGAAATAAAATGAAAAAGAAGTGTAAAGACGGTTTATGTGCGTTAGTTGTAATTTAGCATGTGGATAGAACTGTTTCATCAGGTTTTCCAATGCATCATCTCCGCACGGAAAAGAAAAAGTCCCGAATGTTTCGGGATTTCTGATTGTGATTTTCATTTCTTCTTTTTGATCCTTTCTTGGTATTCTTTTTTGTCAGCAGAATGACTGACGGGGGATCCCGCCCTGATCTTGTCTTCCAGACAGCAGCAATGGCTTGCTTTGCATTTTCTGTGACTGTAATACAGGCAGTATTTGCAGTCGCAATCTTCTTTTTTGATATGTAACCGATATGACTTCACCCTCCTTTTTCAGACACAAAGAATTAACAATTAAAAAAACAAAAAAGGGGCAGAATCGAGAGAAAAAATCTCTCAATTCTGCCCCAAAAAACGCCATTCCGAGGTTCAAATCCTTGACATATAGGCAAAACCCGCATTTGCATCTTTTTAGTTTCACGAAAAAACGATTTTCAAAAACGCGAGGAAAACGGAGAAAAAACGAGAAAAACCGAGGAAAACCTCGGTTTTTCAGGATGCATCTTTTTTGGTCGCATAAGTTGGCCTACCCGACAGGATTCGAACCTGCGGCCTCAAGAGTCGGAGTCTTGCGCTCTATCCAGCTGGGCTACGGGTAGTTGTTCTTCTTTTCGCGCCTTTCGTCCCCTGTGTCGGTTCCGTTCGGCGCGTTTCTTATTATATCACGTTTCTTCTCCCTTTTCAAGCTCTTTTCCCAAAATTTTTATCTTCCGTCTTGACAAATCGTTGGTTTTGAAATATAATGAAGTATATCTTTGTTTTTTATCCCCTTAAAACGAAAATCGGGCGGGCTTCCGCGCCTTTGCGATCGCATTCCCCCGCCCCGTCAGGAGTTTGTCATGTCCAATAACATTTCCGAACGCTTCGGCTGCATGGTCTTTAACGACGACGTCATGCGCGAGCGTCTCCCGAAAGAAGTCTATAAGTCCCTTTCCCGCACCATCGCTTCGGGCAAGCCCATCGACCCCACCATTGCCGACGTGGTTGCCAACGCCATGAAAGACTGGGCAGTCGAAAAGGGCGCGACCCACTACACCCATTGGTTCCAACCGTTGACCGGCATGACCGCCGAAAAGCACGACGCTTTCCTCTCTCCCGTCGGCCCCTGCCGCGTGGTGATGGAGTTTTCCGGCAAAGAGTTGGTTCGCGGCGAGTCCGACGCGTCGTCCTTCCCTTCGGGGGGACTCCGCGCCACTTTTGAAGCGCGCGGCTACACCGCTTGGGATCCGAGTTCCTATGCCTTCGTCAAAGGCGGGACGCTCTACATTCCCACCGCCTTTTGTTCCTACACGGGTGAGGCTCTCGACTCCAAAACGCCGCTTCTCCGCTCCATGTCCGCTCTCAACACCCAAGCGCTCCGCATCCTTCGCCTCTTCGGCGACACGACTTCCGACCGCGTGAACGTGACGGTCGGCGCCGAACAGGAGTATTTCATCATTGACAAGTCGATGTATGACCGCCGCCCCGACCTCATCTACACGGGTCGCACCCTCTTCGGCGCGCCCGCTCCGAAGGGTCAGGAACTGGAAGACCACTATTTCGGGCCTCTCAAAACCCGCATTGCCGCCTATATGTCCGACCTCGACGAAGCCCTTTGGACGCTCGGCATCAACGCCAAGACCAAGCACAACGAAGTCGCCCCCACGCAGCACGAACTCGCTTCGGTTTACACGGCGGCGAACATCACCGTTGACCAAAATCTGCTCGTCATGGAATACATGAAGCGCATCGCCGAAAAGCACGGTTTCGTCTGCCTGCTCCACGAAAAGCCCTACGCGGGTGTGAACGGGAGCGGCAAGCACAACAACTGGTCGCTCACGGCGGGCGGCAAAAATCTGCTCGACCCGGGCAAGACCCCTGCCGAAAATATGCAGTTTTTGCTCATCCTCGCCGCCATTGTCAAAGCCGTTGACGACTATCAGGAATTGCTTCGCATTTCGGTCGCCTATGCCGGCAACGACTGCCGTCTCGGTGCGAACGAGGCGCCTCCCGCGATCGTTTCCATTTTCGTAGGCGAGGAATTGCAGGGCGTGATCGATTCGATCGTGAACGGCACCGTTTACCACGGCGCCAAGCGCACGATGATGGATCTCGGCATTCCCACCATTCCCGTATTCCGCAAGGACACCACCGACCGCAACCGTACCTCTCCCTTTGCTTTCACGGGCAATAAATTCGAGTTCCGTATGCCCGGTTCGTCTCAAAACGTCGCCATGCCGAACACGGTGCTCAACACCGCCGTTGCCGCTTCCTTCCGCGCCTTTGCCGACGAGATCGAAGCCGCACCCGAAGCCGACCGCGAAAAGACGATCGCAAAAGTCATCAAGGACGCTTTCACCGCACACGGTCGCATCCTCTTTTCGGGCAACGCCTATTCGCCCGAATGGGCGGTTGAAGCCAAGAAACGCGGTCTTGCCGTGCTTCCCACGTCCGTGGACGCCTACAAGACCTTCCTTCTCCCGAAGAATATCGCGCTCTTCTCTTCCTTCGGCGTTATGTCCGAAACCGAGATGCGCTCCCGCGAGGAAATTCTCTTCGAGAACTACGCCAAAGTGGTCAACATTGAAGCCTTGACCATGCTCCGTATGGCGATGTGCGACTATATCCCCGCCGTGGAGTCCTACGTCTCCGAGCTTTCTCTTGCGGCGTCCCGCAAATATGCGGTTTGCCCGTCCATCGACCTGACGCTCGAAACCGACCTCGTTTCGCGCCTCTCCGACCTGAATGGCAAGATTTATTCCGCCGCTTCCCGCCTTAAATCCGCCGAGGACGCCGCTTCCCGTCTCCCCGACGGTCCCGCCCGCGCCGACCGCTACGCTTCCGAAATTCTCCCCATCATGTCGGAGCTCCGCGCCGTCGTGGACGAAGCCGAAACCTTGACGTCTTCCTCTCTCTGGCCCTTCCCTTCCTACGGCGACATGATGTTCCGCGCGTGATGGGATTGCGGCGTAAATACCTTGGGGCGGTGCGCTTCTTTCTTCGTGTGAAGAAAGAAGCGCACCG
>JAGAEA010000008.1 GCA_017613355.1 Clostridia bacterium | reverse complement strand
TTTCCCGCCTCTCCGTCTGCCACCTTCCCCGCAGGGGAAGGCTTACGGAGCCTGCGGACAGAGACAAGGACAACAAAAAGCACAAAATATTTGTAATCTCCCCTGTCCGCGAACACCCCCATCCCTTGTAGGGGCGGATTTGCATATCCGCCCGCACCGAGGGAAGAACTCTTTTGAAAAAGTTACCGCCCGAACAGCGGGCGGATACTATTCGCCCCTACGGATAAAGGGAAATGATTACCGACAGCGGCAATGATCGCATAAAATCTTTACAAACCATCCCGCGATCCGCGAATATGGCAATGCGCGAAAGCTTTTTGGGCGCTTTTTCTCGAAAAAGCGCGACCTTAACAGTCTCTTGACCTTTGAAGCGACCTTAACACGACTTTGACCTTCCAAACGACCTTAATAATCTCTTGACCTTAAAAAGAGGTTTTTCATGGAACTGTTTTATGAAATCTTGGTACATACACTGTCCGCGATCCTGACGATTGCAGGAGTTGCGCTTTTTCTGCGCGCCATCATCTCGTGGTTTGACCCCATGGAAGAAAGCCGCGTCGCGTCCTTTCTCTATCTCGTCACCGAACCGTTCATTCACCCCATTCGTCAACTGTTCGAGAAAAAAGGGTGGTTCGAGGGGATCCCGATCGACATGCCGTTCATTGCAACGGTCATTCTCGTCGCCATCCTGCGCGGACTTCTGATCTTGTTCTGATAAACGTCAAAAAAGCCGAAAAAACACGAAAAAACGCCCACACGGTGTGCAAAAAGCACATCCCGTGCGGGCATTTTTTCTATGCGCCTTCTCTCCCCCAACTACCGTTCCTCGCGGAAATAGGAGAGACCGAGAGAGGCGGGCGGCTGGTTTTCCCGCTTTTTGCGAATGCTGGTAATCACAAGCACCAACACGGTGATGACATAGGGAAGCAATTTGAGTAGTTCCTTTTGCATCGGGTTTCCTTTGAGTACAAAAGCGGCAATGAAAAGTCCACCGAACAAGATAGAACCGAAAATGGCAAGGTTGGGTTTCCAAAGGGTGAAGATAACCAACGCAATGGCAAGCCAACCGAACGCCTCAATGGTGGAAGCGTTCTCCCAGCTTCCTTTCAGATAGTCCATGATGTAAAACAGTCCGCCGAATCCGGAAACGGCACTGCCGATGAGAACCGCGCAGTACTTATAAGCGGTCACGTTCACACCGTCGGCGTCGGCGGTCGCGGGGTTTTCGCCGACCGAACGCAGATGAAGACCGATCCGCGTGCGGTTGAGAACAACGGCAAAGACGACGGCAAGAACGATGGCAAAATAAACGAAGAACCCATGTGAGAAGAATACGCGCAAAACGCCGTTTGCGTTGGGATCGTTCACAAAACCGCGGGAGAGCAGTTTTCCGGCAACGTCGAAGTTCTTGCGGGTAACGTAGGTGTCCATAATAAACTGGGCAAGTCCCGATCCGAACGTGGTGATGGCAAGACCGGTAATGTTTTGATTACAACGCAGCGTAACCGTTAAAAAAGCGTAGATCGCGCCGGTTGAAACCGAAAGAAGAACCGAGAAAAGAACAGCGACCAGAATGAGCGGAAACCAGTTTGCGTTTGCGGGAGCGGCAAGCCCTTTCATATAAAGCTCAATGCCCAAGCAGCCGCCTGCCGTTCCCATGCACATAATGCCGGGAACACCCAGGTTGAGGTGACCGGATTTTTCCATTAACGTCTCTCCGAGACAGCCGTAAAGCAAAACGGTTCCAAGGGCAATGGCGCCAATCAAAAATGTAACAAACATTTATTTGCCCTCCTTTTTGCGAAAGACAATCTTATAGTTGACAAAGAACGCACAAGAGATTACGCAAAAGTAAACAAGCCCGATAACGATCTTGGAAATAGAATCGTTGGTAAACCCGAACCCCGACCGCACCTGTTCCATGCCTTTGGTGATGAAGGCAATGAACAAACAGGTCAAAACGGTAACGGGTAAATCAAACGCGGCAAGCCAAGAGGTCATAATGGCGGTAAATCCCCTGTTGTTGGTAATATCGGGAGAAAGTCCCTGTCCGGTTTGCGCAATCAGGAAAAAGCCGACAAGTCCCGCAATGGCGCCCGAAAGAACCATGGTGCGCAGAATGACACGCTTGACGTTAATGCCAATGTATTTTGCGGTATTTTCGCTTTCGCCAACGACCGAAATCTCGTAACCGTGCTTGCTGTATTTGAGGTAGACAAACATAACCGCGGCAAGCAGGAAGAATACCAGAATGGTGATAAGCTTGTCGTTATAAAGCTTGGGCAAAATGCCGGCGGAAAGAGTGGGAAACTGACCGGATCCGCTTTTAATCCACGAGGCACGGCAATAAAGCACAAGACCTGCGGCAATGTAGTTCATCATCAAGGTAAAGAGCGTTTCATTGGTTCCGAAAAACGCTTTGAAAATTGCGGGAATGATTGCCCAAAGAATGCCCGAAGCAACGGCGGCGGCAAACATCAACGAAATCAAAACGCCTTCCGGAAGTTTGCTGCCCAAAAAATAGGCGATCGAATAAGCGGAAAGACTGCCAACCAGAATTTGTCCGTTGCCGCCCAAGTTCCAAAACCTCATTTTGAACGAGGGAATCAACGCCATAGAGGTTCCGAGCAGGAGCGCCGTTTCGGTAAAAAGCAACCAACGTTTCCGCTCGGTCCCGAAACAACCCTTGAACAAAAGTCCGAAAAACGAAAAAGGATTTTTGCCGGCAAATTCGCCGCAAATCAAAGCCGAAAGCAACAGCCCGCCCACCAAAGCGGCGGCATAAATCAAAATCTTTTGTTTCAGCGGCAGATTGCTGCGTTTCACAATGTGAAAAGGAAGTTCAAACCGTTTTTTGGGCTTGGGGTTGTTTTGTTCAATCTTCGGTTCCATGTTTCTCCTCCTTTCCGGCATCGGTTTTGGTCATCAAAAGTCCGACCTCTTCTTTGGTAACGGTTCTGGCATCCACAATGCCGGTCACGCGCCCGGAGTTGATGACCAAAATGCGGTCGCAAAGCCCCAGCAAAACATCCAGATCTTCGCCGACAAAAATGACCGCGACCCCTTCCTCTTTTTGCTTGTTGAGCAAGTTGTAAATCAAATAGGAAGAATTGATGTCCAGCCCGCGAACGGGGTACGCCGCCATGAGCACCGTGGGCGCGTAGGAAATCTCACGACCTACCAGCACCTTTTGCACGTTGCCGCCCGAAAGCCGACGGACGGGGGTGTGCAGATCGGGGGTAACCACCTCCAATCCGGACACGATTTTTTCCGCCAAATTTTCCGGATTTTTGCGATCTACCAAAATCGAGTGCCCTTTGCGGTAACTGCGGAGCATCATGTTGTCAATCAGATCCATGTTCCCCACCAGCCCCATGCCAAGACGATCCTCGGGGACAAAGGAGAGACGAACGCCAAGCTCACGGATTTGGAGCGGAGTTTTGTCGCGCAGATTCATCACGTCGTCCTCGTTGAAGAGGATCTTGCCGTCGTTGACCAATTGACGGATCTCTTTTTTGCTCATGCCGGTCAGATCCACCTTGGAACCGTCCTCGTAGTGAAATTTTCCCATGGCGGCAAGTTCGACGACCTGATGAAACGTTTTATGATAAAAGGAGACCGGCAAATTCTTTTTGGGGCGGTGAAAGACGATCTCGCCGGAGTCCAGCGGTTGCAGACCGGCAATGGCTTCGAGCAATTCTTTTTGTCCGCTTCCGGCGATGCCGGCGATGCCCAGAATTTCGCCGGAACGGGCGACAAAGGAGACGTCGTCCAAAACTTTGATATGTTCCTGATTGGTGTAGTTAAGCCCCTTGACGAAGAGCCTGTCGGTCGGATTTTCTACTTTCGTGCGATCGATGTTGAGGGTGATCTTCTTTCCGACCATCATCTCGGTCAACGCCTGTTCATTGGTTTCGGAAGTTTCCACCGTTCCAATGTGCTCGCCTTTGCGGAGCACCGCCACACGGTCGGAAATCTCCATCACTTCGTTGAGCTTGTGCGTGATGATAATGATGGATTTCCCGTCGTTGCGCATGGCGCGCAGAACCGCAAAGAGCTTGTTGATCTCCTGCGGGGTCAGCACGGCGGTAGGCTCGTCCAAAATGAGAATGTCCGCACCGCGGTAAAGCACCTTGATAATTTCCACCGTCTGCTTTTCGGAAACCGACATCTCATAAATTTTTTTATCGGGATTTATATGGAAACCGTATCGGTCGCACATTTCGCCGATCCGTTTTTTGACAAAATTCAAATTATATTTGGTTCCGTCTTTCACGCCGAGCGTCACGTTTTCGGCCGCGGTGAAGACGTCAACCAGTTTGAAATGCTGATGAATCATTCCGATTTTGTATTCAAATGCGGTTTTCGGAGAGTGAATTTGCACTTCCTTGCCGCCAATGAGGATTTTCCCTCCATCCGGATAGTAAATTCCGGCAAGCATATTCATCAGGGTAGTTTTGCCGCACCCGTTTTCTCCCAAAACAGAGAGAATTTCCCCTTTGTAAATCTGCATGGAAACGTTGTTGTTTGCAACAACGGAACCAAAGGTTTTGGTGATGTTTCGGAACTCAACTAAAACTTGTTTTGCCATTTGTTCCTTTTTCCCTTTCAGACAAAAGTGGCATAAATGACAGGTAGGGTTGCCGCACAAGGCGGCAGCCCTAATCTGTCGAAATTCACTTGGCTTTACAATTATTCAACAACGGTGATACCGTCGATGATAACATCAAAGTAAGGAGCGGAACGGAGAGCGCTTTCTGCAAAGTAGGTCACGCCGTTCTCGGTCTTAATGACGTTGGTTTCGGGAACATAGTCGCCCGCGTCGTCAACGTCGGCGGTGTAAGCGGTCAAATGTCCTTCCGCATCCATCGTAATGCAAGCGGATTTGCTGAATTCGCCGGTGTATGCTTTTGCGTTCTTAACGGTGAAGGTGCTGCAATCGAACACTTTGAGTCCGTTGGCAAGTTCGGCTTTCTTAGCGTCCAGCTTTGCCTGCGTGCCTGCGGCGGCGGCAGCGCCGACAGCGGTGATTTCAACCGAGCCGGTTCCGATCGTTCCGGTGTAATCGGCGTCGATCTTCTTGCCTTCGACAACGCAGTCGATTGCATACTCGAAGTAGGGGACCCAGTTGATTTTGGAAGCGATGACGAAGGTGGTGGTGTTGGTCGCGCCGTTGTAGGAAACGTTGGGAACACCGGCTTCTTCGCAAGCGGTGGGAGCACCCATGGAGTCGGCGTGCTGGGAAATCAGTTTGCAGCCGGTAGCGATCAGAGCCTGAGCAGTGGTCTTTTCGGCGGTTTCATCATACCAGGAGTTGGTATAGCGAACTTCCATGGTTGCATTGGCAACAACCGATTTAACGCCAAGGTAGAAGGAGGTATAACCGGAAATAACTTCCGCATAGGGCCAAGCGCCGACATAACCGATTTTGGCATTGGCGTCGGAAACGCTGCCATTGGCATCCCCGTAGAGTTCCACGAGTTTCAAGCCGGCGGCAACACCCGCAAGATAGCGGCCTTCATAAATGGAAGCGAAAGCGTTGCTGTAGTTGGCAACGTTTTCGGTGTGCGCCTTGGTGCCGGTAGCGTGGCAGAAACGAACGTTTTTGAACTCTTTTGCGGCTTTGAGCATATAAGGCTCATGTCCGAAGGAGTCGGCGAAAACGAGGTTGTAGCCGTCGTCTGCAAATTCAGCGGCTTTGTTGTAGCAAGCTTCGCCTTCGGGGATGTCCGTCACGATGGTGTATTGAGCTTCGGTCAAGCCTTTGTTTTTGCACGCGGTCTTGAAAGCATCAATAAAGTTTTTGTCGTAGGTGGAGTTGTCGCCGTGCAGACAAATCAAAGCGGTTTTCAGCTCTGCAAGCGGAACGGCGTCGAATTTCACTTCTTTTTCTCCGTTGTTCTTGCAAGCGGCAAAAGAAGCGAGACAGCCCACGACCATCAGGAGCGCCAGGGAGATGGAAAGGATTTTCTTGAACATTTTACTGTTCCTCCTAAAAAATTTTTTTATTTACAGCGGCTTCGCCGCGGTAAACCATGGAAGGTCAAGAGACTGTACGGGTCGCGCCTTTTTGATAAAAACATCTTTCCCTGCGGGAAAGGCGCCCCGAAAACTTCCGTGCATGGGATGTTTGCGAGCAACGGCAAACTCTGTGCTTTACACTCCGAACCCTGCACTCAAAAAAGCCCTCGGCTTGTCCGTTTTTTGCGTCAGTCGCAAAAGCGGATCCCGTCCGTCGGGCTCATGGCGGCGATCCGAGCCAACGCTTCCACGCGCACGCCGTGCGCGCGCAGGCCGTCCCCGCCTTTTTGGTATGCTTTTTCGATCACCGTTCCAACGCCGACCACCTTCGCGCCCGCCTGCTCGCAGAGCGAGAGCATCGCGTTCGCGGCGCAGCCGTTTGCCAGAAAGTCGTCGAGGATCAGAACCCGGTCGGTCTTGCCGAGGTACTCCTTGGAGACCACGAGGGTATTGTCGGTCCCGTGGGTGTAGGAATGTGCCTGTGCCGCCCAGAGCTCGGCGCCGATGTTGGAGGTCTTGCTCTTCTTGGCGAACACCACGGGACAATGAAAATACTGTGCCGTAAGACAAGCCACCCCGATACCGCTTGCTTCCACGGTCAGGATCTTGTTCACGCCACAGTTTCCGAACAGACGATGAAATTCTTTTCCGAGTTCGCAGAGAAACTCCACGTCGATCTGATGGTTGAGGAACCGATCCACTTTCAGCACGTCGCCCGCGTAGACCTTGCCGTCACGCAAAATCCGCTCTTCCAACAGCTTCACTGCGACGCACCCCCTTCATCCGTTCTCGGAAAAATGAAAACGGTATTTCAACCTTTAACTCCACATGAATTGCAGTCCCAAATGAAATACCATTATTATTTTAACATAATTTCCGACAAAAATCAACCGTCAATCTATCAAAATCATTCCTTGCGTTTGTAAACTTTTTGTAACAATCTGCCGAAGAGGGTTCGGGTGCTCTGCGAAACGCGTTTTTTCGTCCGAAAAATCCCCGTTTTCCTCTTGCATTTCCCGCGTGGCAATGGTATAATAAAAAGAGATACACTCCCACGGCAGGAGACTGTCCGCCTATCCGCAGGAGACTCATCCACCGCTGTCCGCGGACATCGTATGCGCGAAAGCTTTTTGCGCGCTTTTTCTCGAAAAAGCGCGACCTTAACAGTCTCTTGACCTTCAAAACACGGCTTTGACCTTCAAAAAGGAGATAACCATGGAAAAATTATCCACACAACCGTACAAAGGTACCCGCGACTTTTACCCCGCCGATATGCAGCTCCGGAACTGGTTTTTCGGGGTCGTCCGCCGTGTGCTGGAAACCGCCGCGTTCGAGGAATACAACGGGCCGATGCTCGAATCCCTCGACCTCTACGCCGCCAAGAGCGGAGAGGAGCTCGCGGATAAGCAGACCTATAACTTCACCGACCGCGGAAACCGTCATGTGGCGATCCGCCCCGAAATGACGCCAACCGTGGCACGCATGGTGGCGGCGAAGATGAACGATCTGACCTTCCCGCTCAAATGGTTTTCCATTCCCAATATGTACCGCTACGAGGCGACCCAACGCGGGAGACTGCGCGAATTCTGGCAACTCAACGTGGACATTTTCGGCTGCGACACCTATGAAGCCGACCTCGATTGCATCATTGCCGCCATCAACATTCTGCGCGCGTTCGGCGCGGACGAGACCATGTTCACCGTCCGCATCAACAACAGGCGCTTTTTCAACGACGTCATTGCCGCGATCACGGGCAAGACCGAGGACGACGCCAAAGCCGTTTCCAAAGTCGTCGACCGCCGCAACAAGGTGCCGCGCGACGTTTACGAGAAAGACCTCACCGCCCTCGGGCTGACCGCCGAGCAGATCGCGAAGCTTGACAGCCTTTACGGAATGTCGGTGCGCGAAGCGGCGGCGCTCTGCCCCGCGTCGGCGGGCGCGGGCGAACTGCTCGCCCTCTTCGAAATGCTCGAAAAGCTCGGTCTTGACCGCTATTGCGTGTTCGATTTCGGCATCGTGCGCGGGCTTGACTACTACACGGGCACGGTTTTCGAGGTGTTCGACAACGCCCCCGAAAACAACCGCGCCATGTTCGGCGGCGGTCGCTACGACAACCTCGTGGGACTGTTCGTCAAGAACGCGAAAATTTCGGGCGTCGGGTTCGGCATGGGCGACGTGACCCTCGAAAACTTCCTCATCACGCATGACCTCATCCTCTCGTCGGTCGGCGGCGCCGCGAAAGTCCTCGTCACCCGCTTCGACGACGTCCCCTACGAGGAATACCTCAAACTGACCGAAACGCTCCGCGCGGCGGGCATCGTGTCGTCGCTCTACCTCGGCTCCAAAAAGTTCGGCAAGCAGCTTGACTACGCCGTCAAGACCAACTGTACGCATATCTGCGTCATGGGCGGCGACGAGCTCGCGCGCGGCGTCGTCCGCGTGAAAAACCTCGCCACCCGCGAGGAACGCGACGTCCCCAAAGAAGAGATCACAAAGGCTTTTTGAAAAAGGAAAGGCTGTCCGCAAACATCCCCACCTCTTGTAGGGGCGAGCATTGCTCGCCCGCGCCGCGCCTTTTAAAAAAGTTACCGACCGTCATAGGAGACTCATCCACCGCTGCGCGGTCCCCCGATCCCAGACTGCTTCGCAGTCATAGGGAAGGTACATATTGTTCTGCGCAAACTTGATGTGTGTTTCTTTAACGATAACAAACAGATATTCAAGATAGATAAACAATCAAAAGAAAAGTATGTCGTCCTTGACCTTCCCTACAGGGTAGCGAAGCGGCGGGGCGGGAATGAATGACAGCCCTGTGGGCTGTCAGAACCGCACCGTGACCGAGCCGCAGCGAGACGGGGGACCACCGTAGGTGGTGGATGAGTCTCTTATTGCGGGCGGATAATATCCGCCCCTACGGATAAAGGGTAATGGTTACCGACAGCGGCAATGATAACATAAAATTTTTACAAACCGTCCCGCGATCCGCAAACATCGCAGGCGCGAAAGTTTTTCGGGCGCTTTTTTCAAAAAAGCGCGACCTTAACACGACTTTGACCTTCCAAGCGACCTTAAAAAAGGAGGTAAAAACGATGGAAATGTTCCGAATGATGTCAACCGACGGAATGACCGAATTGGCGTGCTACCGCGTGATGCCCGAAGGCGAGAACGCGGAAAAGCCCAAGGCGCTCTTTCAGATCGTGCATGGAATGTGCGAATACTTCGGACGGTACGAACCGTTTGCAAAGTCGCTCGCCGAGCAGGGCGCGCTCGTGTTCGGACATGACCACCTCGGGCACGGCAACAGCGCACCGTCCCCCGACGACCTCGGCTTCACCGCCGCGGGCGGCGGCGCGGATTTTCTCGTCGAGGACGTTTATAAACTCACCTGTAAGCTGAAAACGCAGTATCCCGATACCCCCGTCATCCTCTTCGGGCACAGTATGGGGTCGTTTGTCGTGCGGGAAGTCCTCGCGCGGCACGGCGACGCCTACACCGCCGCGATCATTTGCGGCACGGGCGGCACCGACAGTCCCGCGGGAGCGGGCAAGGCGATGGCAAAGACCATCATGGCGTTCCGAGGCGAGCGCTACCGCTCGAAATTCCTGAAAAACGTCGCTTTTGCGGGCTACAACAAGAAATTTGAAAAAGGCTGCCCCGCGAACGCGTGGCTCTCGCGCGACGAAGAACTCGTCCGCAAATACGACAACGACCCGTTCTGCGCCTACACCTTTACCGTGCGCGCGTACCACGACCTTTTCACGCTCGTGCAGTGGGTTTCCTCGAAAAAATGGGCGGTGAAACTGCCGAAAGAGCTTCCCTGCCTCGTAACGGCGGGCGAAATGGATCCCGTCGGGTCGTGGGGCAAGGGTCCGCGCACCGTCGCCGCGCGCATGAAGGACGCGGGCATGACGAACGTCACACTCAAACTGTACCCCGATATGCGCCATGAGATCCTGAACGAACTCGGTCACGAAACCGTTTGGAAGGAGCTGACGGAATGGACGTTTGCACAGTTGCCGAACTGACCGCCACGTCGGGGCGCGTCCTCGGCGTCGATTTCGGCGACGCGCGAACGGGTCTCGCCCTCTCCGACCCTTCCCGCATCCTCGCTTCCGGCATCGGGTATATTTCCCCCGGCGGGATCGCAAAAACCGCCGACCGTGTGGCAGAAATCGCCCTCGAAAAAGGCGTTTCGGCGATCGTGGTCGGGCTCCCGCGCAACATGGACGGGAGCGAGGGTCCCCGCGCCGCCCGTTGCCGCGAGTTTGCGGAGCTTGTCGCCATCCGTCTGCCGTCCGTCCGCGTCGCCATGATCGACGAACGCCTGACGACCGTTTCCGCCACCCGCTACCTCAACGAAACCAACACCCGCGGCAAAGCCCGCAAAACCGTCATCGACACCCTTTCCGCTCAAATCTTCCTTCAAAACGCCTTGGATCTATTAAGGTCAAGAGACTGTTAAGGTCGCTTCAAAGGTCAAGAGACTGTTAAGGTCGCTTCAAAGGTCAAGAGACTGTTAAGGTCGCGCTTTTTCGAGAAAAAGCGCCCAAAAAGCTTTCGCGCCTAGGATATTTGTGGGTCGCGGGCGAGCAATGCTCACCCCTACAAGGGATGGGATATTTACGGATAGCGGGATGGTTTGCAAAAATTTTATGCTTTCATTGCCGCTGTCGGTAACCATTACCCTTTATCCGTAGGGGCGAATTCTATATTCGCCCGCCGTTCGGTCGGTAACTTTTTCAAAAGAGTTCTTCCCTCGGTGCGGGCGGATATGCAAATCCGCCCCTACAAGGGATGGGGGTGTT
>JAGAEA010000002.1 GCA_017613355.1 Clostridia bacterium | reverse complement strand
CGCACCGTCCGGTGCGCCTTCTGTGCCGCAGAGAGAATTTTACTGTGTTTTGCGACTGAAATATTGATAAGTCCCATTGACACAGCACGGTTCAAAACCGCTTGCCGCAATCATTCGGCAGGAAGGGATGTTTTCACGGAAACAGCGCGCATAAACTTTCACGCGCAAAGCTTTTTCCGCAAAGTCGGCAACTGCCTGAAATGCCGTTTTTCCGTAGCCGAACCCGTGATATTGCGGAAAAATGCGACAACCGAGCTCAGCATAGTGATCGAAGGTAAAATTCCAAAGGATCGCTTCGCCGATCATTTCGCCGTGCGAGTTCAAACGAATGGCAAAATTGATGGAATCGCCGACCCGCATATCGAACATTGCCGCGTTGTAAAACGTATCCTCGTCGATCGGTCCGGTGATGTTCGCATCCTCGCGGTAATCATAGCCCCAGTAACGATTGTTCCGAACATCCGTGTTCAGAGCGCAATATTCTTTTTTATCGGTTTCCCGAAACGGGGTCAGCACAACGTCGCCCGAGGCAATGTCGGGAACGGACGACATTCTTTTCGCAGGAGAATCGATGTGGACGAGATATTTGTCAATTTTGCAGATCGGATGGTATTGCATTTTTGAAGTGCGAAGCCCGGGATCCCCCGAATCATCCTCGCGGTTGACGATCCGCAGCGTGTATTCCGGAATCGCACTCATAAGGCGAACAAAGCCGGAATACATGGTGGGATATGCGCCTTCATAGCGTTTCAGAGCTTTTTCCACATGGATCAGGAGCATATCGCCGGAGACCTCGCCAATGGTGAAGGCGGCGATTTTTCCGTCTACGAACAGCCCGGCCGCATACAAACCGAGGGATTCGTAAACCGAGAGAAGACTTTTCGTCCTTTCAAATTCAAGGTGTTCCAAACGGTTTGTCGGAGTATGCTCGGTTTCGTATTCGGAGAGCATATTCTCAACGGCAGGGAGGTCTTCCGGCTTCAAAAAACGGACATCCGGCGCACCGTATAGCTTTCCGAACCGATTGATATGATTGCGTTGACCGCTGTATTTTCGCCCTTGGAAAGTTTTTGCTTCTTCAAAAGAATAAACGTAATCGCTCCAACGGGAATCGTAGGACCACATCGGTTCTTTCAGCCGACTGTCGTTTCGTATTTTTTCAAGGGCTTTCCCGTCCACCGCGAAAAAGCGAAGCGGAAGATGGTTGCTTTCCACATATTTCAGTAATTCATCCGTCATTCCGTCCGGATCTTTGCCGATCGGCAGGCTGAAAGCGGGTTGCTCCCCCTTGTTCTGTTGAATGATGAGCGTATCGTTCCATTCGCAAAAGCGCAGGTCGGTGCCTTCCTGCCACATGAACAGAGCACCGACGGAGAGATCGCTGCAAGGAATTCGGGCTTCCCGTATATACGGCAGGATCCTTTGCAGGGATGCAAGGGAGAACGGTTCAAATATCAGCATAAAACATCCTTTGAAACTTTTTTATCTATTATATCACGGGTTGCGCGGTATTTCAACATTTTTCGTTTTTTCTCCGAACAAACAATCTTGCTTATTATTTTTTCCAAATTCTTGCAGGTGCGAGCATGTGGTCATCGGGCAGGTCGAACGGGTAGAGCCCGCGCGGCAGTTTCGTCCATTTCAGACTACCGAGGTTCGACGCGCCAGCGCCCGGAGTGTCTGCGGCGCAGATCACGCCCGCAAAGGTTGCATACGCAACCTTAAACGACGTGTTCGCCTTGACGACGATGAGGTCGTAGAGCTTGGGCTCGATACCGAAATGGCGCAGAATCTGCGGGTCTCCCGATGCGCCCGGCTTCTCGCATACCATCATATCGATACTGCCGAAACTGATGACGGCGGTTTTACCGCAGTCGTTGGCAAATCCCTTGCCTGCAGGACCTTCCTGACGGAAAAATCCGTCGTGGAGCGAGCGCACTCTGCCCATCGCTTTGATCGGTCCGGGTATGCCGGGTGTGAATTTTCCGCCGACCTCAAACATTGTCTCCCCGCCGACGCCGACTTCAAATGCCTTTGCCGCCGCCTCGGGATCAACAACGAACATTCCCATGGTGATCTTCGAGCCGCGTTCGAGCATACGGAGCGCGACCGATACACTGTCACCCACGGCGCCGCCATTCGGAGAATCCGCCGCATCGGCGAGAATGACCGGCTTTTTCGTGCTTTCGGATTCTGCGAGGTCGATTATCTCATCTATGCTCATAAGGTCAGGCATATAGCTATCGCGCGCATCAAAGAACATCTTTGCGATTTCTTCGGAGTATTTTTTAGCAGTTTCTTCGGTGTCTGCTATTGCAAGGACATTCGATCTTAAGTTCTCGACATCGAGCCAGGGCTGGACGTTGAAAACGGTGAAATCGAGCAGAGTTCCGTCCGCGATCAGTTTTTTTCCGCGCTCGATAACGCTCTTGAAGGGCTCTTCAAGCGAGGTGTAGCCCGCGGGAGGCGCAAGCATTGGGACGTCGACCGAGGCAAGATAGGTCGGCTCGCCGCGAAGGATGCGCATACAAAGGGATGCCGCACGGTATCCCGTTTCGTAGAAATCGACGTGGGGGTAGGACTGATATCCACAGAGGATATTCGCCGCACCGAGCATTTTGTCGGTGATATTCGCGTGCAGATCGAAGGACGCCGCCATCGGAACGCCTTCGCCCACGAGCTCTCTTATGAACGTGAGAACCTCGCCGCAGGCGTCGTCGAACGATTCGGAGCACATAGCACCGTGCAGAGAAGCGCACACCGCGTCGACCTTGCCGCACGCGTCAAGCGTTTCTTTTACACCCTTCTTAAAAAGATCCATGATTTCGTCTGCGACGCGACCGCCCGAACCGCCGTAAAGGGATATTGACGGTATCACTTCTCCTCCGTCCTTTTCGACAGCGTCGATCATTCCGTGAAATGCGCAGGGGAGTTTTTTGCAGATATCGTACGCTTCGCTTCCCTTTGCATATCTGCGGGATGCAAAACTATCTACTCCGTAAATGATGGGATTGAATGTGTCACTTTCCTGGTGAAATTCACATACAAGTATACGTTTTTTCATTGTTTAATTCCTTCAAGTTTAAATGTAATGCTTCCTACCAAACGGAACGGTTCGGAACAGAAAGAACGGTTGGGGTGAAATGGCGGTTTGGGGTGGATTTGAAAAGAGAAAATGAAAAAGAGAGTGAAAAAGAGGATTCGAACCCAGCATTGCTTCGCAACGCAAGCACCTTGCTTGCCGGAATCGTGGTGATTCCGGCATTCCGCCTATGGCAGAACCGCAAGCTGTTCCGCGGGCGCTCCTGCCGGGCAGGAGGATTCGCTCGGCGCGCCCGGCGCGCCGACACGCCTGTTCGATTTTCTCCGCCCCTGTCAGCCAAAAAGAAGCCCGTCGCCATTCGGCGACGAACTTCTTTTT
>JAGAEA010000007.1 GCA_017613355.1 Clostridia bacterium | reverse complement strand
TACGGTTCGCGGTCCTGCAACTCTTATTGGAACCGGCGCGGGCGGTTATGTCGCTGCCAGTGCCGGAGCCAAAACAGGAGCAGTCATCGGGAGCTTGATGTTTCCCGGCATCGGTACGATCCTCGGTATCCTGATGGGGGCCGCGGGAGGTGCCGTTGCAGGCAATACGGTCGGTCGGCTCGTGGATGAGAACGTGATCCGCAATTGGAAATGCCACGACTGCGGGTATCTTTGGAGAGCGTGAAAGATGCGATGTCCGGAATGCGGCTCGGATGACGTTATCGAATACGCCGACGGATACCTTTGCCGAGACTGCGGGTGTGAATGGTGACATCCGCACAGCTTCCCTCTTCACTGAGGGAAGTTTTTTTCGAATCAATGCCGGTTGATCGGTTTGAGCCGCGATGAAAAAATCTCGTGCCGACCTTTTGCGGTATTGTCTTTTTGGCTGTCCTTTGCCAAATAGCTCGCCCGTTTGAAGCAGTCTTTCGCTCCGTTTTCGGTGGTGTCGCATCCGGTGTCGATCATTATTCCGTTCCTTTGGGGCTTGCCGCTTTTGTCCTTGGTGCAGTCGTTTATCAGTCCGCTTACAGTCCCCTCCGGATATCCCATCGCGGAGTTCATGGCCTCGTTGGCGTTTTTGATGTGGCTGTAAATGCGCTCGGTTTTCTTTCCGTTCAAAAGCAGCAATTCGTGATAATGGACTTTGCCGTGTTCGCTTTCTTCCCGGACTGCCACATAGTCGGGATCGTACCCGGCCCGTTTCTCTTTTTTCATGAAGTGGGCTTGGAACCGGCTGAACAAGCGATTATCCCGGGTCTCGGCTTCCTCGGGCATGTGGACGTCGAAACGCATGGCATAGGTTCGCGGGCAACGGGACAACTTGTTTTCGAGGTGCTTGTGAATATTGGTCAAGATATCTTCATCAAGACCTATGTTCTGCTTGGTGAATTTCAATATCGGATTGCCGAGGAACTCTCTATCGAATGTTAATTTTCTCTTTTTCATAATCGATTGCCTTTCATGTTTGTTATGATGATTTTTGATGTGTGGGCAGACCTTCTTTTAATGCTTAATATTACATTATATCCCTCCGCCGTGAAGTATGAAATCATGGCGATTGCGCGCCGGGATGGCCATTGCTCCGTGGGGGCCGCGATGGAAAAATACTTGTCCGAAAAATCCTCATATTATGGACGGGCCGATCAAAGAAGATAGTGTGTCTCTTGTCAAGCGCCCTTCGGTGATTTTTCTGAAAAATTTTCATTGAAGGGCGTTTGATGCACCACCATAGACCGAAGCATCAAGAGCATTTTTCTCATGCAGGCGCAGCGTGCGGTCATCTTTTTCTTGCCTCTGGCGATCAGGCGTTGATGGAATTCTTGAAGTACTGGAATCTTCGAAACCCCAGGCACCGAATCCAAATAAAGTATCTGCCGAAGACGTCCGGAGGATCTTCTGCTCAAATACGATGAATGGACGCTTGATCCGGATTCGATGATCCTCGGTGCCAGCCCCGATAATGATGAAAGCTCTTTCGCCGAGTATTGCTTAAGCGAGCCGATTTCGGCGAGAATACTGTAAGCAGAGATAAAACTTACTCCCGGCATCGTCGTCATGATGTGGACTTCCGCAAGCAGTTCTTCGTCCCGAACCACGCAAGCCTTGATTTCCTTGTCGATTTTTTCGATCTGAACCGTCAGTGTTGCCAATGTTTGACCATTGATCTTGCGGGCGATAGGAGAAATCAACGTATCCCGACGGTTTTGAAGATCGACACGTGCTTTTATCAATGCGGTCCGCTCGCGCGAAAGTTCTCGAAGTGTCAGAACCGTTTGCGAAGGGCGATTGGTAGGTTTTGGCTGGCGTTCCGTTCCGAACCGCGCGATCGCTTGAGCATCAAGCCTGTCGGTTTTGTGCGGGAGGTTCAGACTTTGAATGAATGCATGGATGTCACGGGCATTCTCAATCGTTACCCCGACTTCCGGATGAAGCTGATTGATCCAACCGGTTAAATGCTGCGAATAACAACCGGTGGTCTCCATTACGATACGGATGTCGTAATCAGATGCGGTTTTCGTTGCCCACCGGAAGAATTGCTCGACGCCTTCCGGAGTGCGTTTGAAATCGCGACACAGTAACGTTGTGAGCTTTGCCCTACCGTTTTCGGTGGGGGTGTCCAGTGCGGCGGAAAAACTTGCTTTGCCAACATCAAATCCAGCCCAAATACGGGGCTTTCCCTCTCCCATGCTTGCATCCTCCTGTTTTCGTTGTACATTAAACAGAGTGGCTTGCCATGACCCATTTTGCAGATTCGGCTTTCAAGCCCGGATAGCTGTACGGTCTTCAGGCAAAGCACGGTAGCGGAAGCATCTCTCCATCTTTTGCACGATCTTCTGTAGATCGAAAAACGCCTCGAGATGATGCTTCCGCGATTTTCATCGGCTGGTTGCCGAATCCAACCTCTTTACCGTAGCACATCCGTTGTGCTTCTGCAACTTTTTCCTTTCCCTCCGACGAACTATCGAGTCCATTCTCGGGAAAGGAAAGTTGCAGGAACAACACAGGGGATTAACATACAAAAACCGCCGGGAAACGTCCCGGCGGGAAAGAGTTTTCCGCCTTGTCTACTTGCGGTCCGCCTGCGGGATGTACGCGGGCAGCTTCTTTTCCGCGAAGACCGGGTCGAGCCGCGCGAAGCGCTGCCTGCCGTCGAGGGAGGGCACGCTCGGGAAGTCCTCGCCGACGAGCGGACGGACATAGGCGAGGAAATCGTCGGTGACGTCCGCTTTGTCGGGGGTGATCCACGCCTCGGGGAAGGTGCG